>JBBSNJ010000061.1:0-9497 GCA_038232775.1 Thermomicrobiales bacterium | reverse complement strand
GTCCTCGTCCTCGTCCTCCGCCCGACCGGTCTCTTCGGGGCCGAGGAGTAGGGGCGCCGCCGATGAGCGACCGGGCCGAGGTCATCGATCAGCAGCCCGCTGGAGGCGTCGATCAGGACCGCGATTCCCGGCTGGCGGGCGCCCAGGAGCCGGGCCGCGACGACCTCGCCGAGCCTGGCCCCGCCGCCCGCGTCAGCCCGCTGCCGGCCTGGGAGCGCCACTTGCCGCGGCTCTACCTGGGCGCGCTGGCCGTCGTGGTCGCCGCTCTGCTCCTCGTCCCCCAGATCGCCAACGCCTACAACCTGACGCTGGTGCTGACCGTACTGCTGACGATCAGCCTGGCGACGAGCTGGAACATCATCTCCGGTTTCGCCGGCTACACGTCGTTCGGCCACGCCGGCTTCTTCGGCATCGGCTCCTACGTCGGCGCCCTCCTCATCTTCAACGAGACGCTGCCCTGGATCCCGGCGATGCTCGTCGCCGGTCTGGCCACGGCCTTGATCGCGCTGGTCATCGGCTACCCGACGCTCCGCCTGCGCGGTCCCTACTTCGCGATCACCATGCTCGGCCTGAGCGAGATCGCCCGGATCGCGGTCACCGCCTGGGAAGGGGTGACGCGCGGCGGACTCGGCGTCTTCCTCCCGATCCTCCGCGACAGCACCCCGAACTACTACGCGATGCTCGTCCTGGCCGTCGCCGCCGTCGTCGTCTCCTACGCGGTCGGCGCCTCCGGCTTCGGGCTCAAACTGCGCGCCATCCGCGACGACGAGGTCGCCGCCCAGGCGCTCGGGATCGGCACCACCCGGCTCAAGCTGGCAGCCTTCACCCTGAGCGCCTTCTTCCCCGGCGCCGCCGGGGCGATCTACGCCCGCCACGTCGGCTTCATCGACCCCATCACCGTCTTCGCCGTGATCTGGTCGATCCGGGCGATCGCGACCTCGATCCTGGGCGGGCAGGGGACGATCCTTGGCCCGATCGTCGGCGCCGTGCTGCTGACCCTCGTCTCGGAGACGGTCTGGGCGCGGAACCCCTTCCTCTACCAGGTGATCTTCGGCGGCCTGATCGTCCTCGTCGTCCTCTTCCTCCCCGGCGGGCTGATGGAACTGCTCCAGCGCCTCGGCTGGCTGCCGCGGAGCCGCAGGCTATGAGCGAGCCGCGGGCTTCCGCGACGGACGCCGGTGCCGCCCCGATCTTGACCGTCCGCGGCGTCTCGAAGCGGTTCGGCGGGGTCCAGGCGCTGTCGGCGGTCGACCTCACCGTCCCGGCGGGACGCACCGTCGGGGTGATCGGGCCGAACGGCTCGGGCAAGTCGACCTTGTTCAACGTGATCACCGGGCTGGCCCGCGCCGACGCCGGCCGCGTCACCTTCCGCGGGGTCGACATCACCCGCCTCGGCTCGGACCAGATCAACCGCCGCGGGCTGGCCCGCACCTTCCAGCTGACCCGCCTCTTCGGCAAGCTGACCGCGCTCGAGAACCTGGTCGTCGTCGCCCGCGAGGAGCCGGCCGCCGCCCGCCGCCGCGCCGACGAGCTGCTCGGCTTCCTCGGGCTCGGCCACGTCCGCGACGAGTACGGCGACAACCTCTCCTACGGCCAGCAGAAGCTGGTCGAGTTCGCCCGTCTGATGATGAACGACGCCGCGCTGCTGCTGCTGGACGAGCCGTTCGCCGGCGTCAACCCGGTGATCGAGCGGCGCCTCCTGGAGCGGATGGAGGAGTGGCTGCGGGAAGGGAAGACGATCCTCCTCACCGACCACGAGATGGGGATCATGATGGAGATCTGCGACGAGCTCTACGTCCTCGACCACGGCGAGGTGATCGCCCACGGCACCCCGGCCGCGGTGCGCGCCGACGAGCGGGTAATGGAGGCCTACTTTGGCCGCTGAAGCCGCCGCGTCTCCGGCCGATCCTGTCCTGGCGGTGCGGGAGATCGACGCCGGCTACGGCAAAGTGCCGATCCTGCACGGCGTCTCGATCGAGGTCCGGCCGGGGGAGATCGTCAGTCTGATCGGACCCAACGGGGCCGGCAAATCGACCGTGCTCAAGGCCGCGATGGGGATCGTCAAGCCGTCGGCCGGAACGATCCGCTTCGCCGGGGAGGAGATTGCCGGGCTGCGGACCGATCTCGTCGTCCGCCGCGGCGTCGGCTACGTGCCGCAGGGCCGGATCGTCTTCCGCCAGATGTCGGTGGTCGAGAATCTGGAGATGGGCGCCTACACCGTCGGGGACGCCGCCCAGACCCGCCGGATGATGGACCGCGTCTTCGCGATCTTTCCGCGCCTGGCCGAGCGCCGGCGGCAAGCGGCCGGGACGCTGAGCGGCGGCGAGCAGCAGATGCTGGCGATGGGCCGCGCCTTGATGGCCGAGCCGCGGATCGTCCTGATGGACGAGCCTTCGCTCGGTTTGGCGCCCCTCTTCGTCGAGCTCGTCTTCGAGAAGTTGCGGGAGTTGAAGGCGACCGGGGTGACGCTCTTGCTGGTCGAGCAGAACGCCGCCAAATCTCTGGCGATCAGCGACCGCGGCTACGTCCTCGAGCTGGGTCGGAACCGTTTCACCGGCCCCGGCCCCGCCCTCCTCGCCGACGACCGCGTCCGCCGCCTCTACCTCGGCGGCTGACGGCCGGAGTGGCTCCGAGCAGGCACTGGGGGAGCCAAGTTCTTCACCGCTGATGGTTTCGTCGCCCGCCGGCCGCAACCCTCCGAAGGCACCGCCGGCGCCCGCCCGAGCGGGAGGATCGGGACTGACTCGGTCCCGGCGGGACGGTCAGGCGGGGCCGGGCCGACCTCCCCCTTGTAGGCGTCGCGGACGAGCCGCCGCAGCAGCAAGACGAACTCGTCGTCGTCGCGGTTGCCCGACAGCCAGACGCGCTGCCCCGGCGCGCCGGCGATCCCTTGCAGGCGGACGCCGCCGCGCCGCCGGCCGACGCCACCGAACTCGGTCCACCGCCGCGGCCGGCCCCGACCGGCGATCAGCCCCTCGGTCGTCAGCGTGTACCGGAACGGGAGGGCGACGGCGAGCCCGACCGCGACCGGCGCCAGCGCCGCGGCCCAGGGCGGTAGCCAGCCGGCGAGCCAGCCGGCCGTCGCCAGCGCCAGCAACAGCGCGCCTGGTACGGCCTGCATCCGCAGCCGCCCGAGCAGCGAGAGCGGGACGCGGCACAGGACGCCGTGGGCCGGGAGGGGCGACCAAGGAATCCAGGCCCGCCCCACGAAGGCGGCCAGCGCGACCAGCAGCAGCAGGATCGGCAGGATGGGGATGATCGGGGGCACGGGCGTTCTCTCGCTTCGGCGGGCTCGCCGGTCGCCGCGCCGGTGATGCCGCCCGCGGGCGCGGGCCGGAGGCGGGCTGCTGGCGGATTCTCTCCAAAGACGCGGCGGCGCCGCGACCCGTTCCGTCGGGCGCTGATCGGGGACGGCGGCTCTGGTGCCGCGACCCACGTCCGTACCCCGCGGCTCCGGTGGTCGGTCCGGTCGAAGAGGTCGGGGAGCCGACGGCTGGCGCGGGGCGTGATGGAGGGTGGTCGCGACCCGACCCACCGGTTCGGTTCAGCCTAGCCCGCGCGGGCCGGCCGATCCAGGTCGAGAGTGACGCAATCGCCGGCGCGGCGTTGTGCCGGTCTGCCAAATGGGGAATCCGGAAGCGTGGTCCCACTTCCCGCCAGAGGCCCGCACCCGCGGTCCCCTTGCCCCGGTTCCGGGCGCGGGAGAGGGGTCGCGGGTGCGGGCCACTTTCCGGGAAGCGGAAGCGCTCACCCGGACTCCGGATGAATCTCGTCCGAAGGGCGCGGGGTCCGGCCGCTGCCTCCATTTCTGTCCGCCCCCGCCCCAGACGGATATGGTGCCGATCAGTTCCGCTGTGGAGGTCGGACGAGTGCGCTCCCCTGATCGTGGCGGGCGGAACCGTTGTCTCTGGACCGCTGGCGGCCGTCTGGCGAGGACGGGCGCGGAGTGGCACGATACGGGAGCGCGATCCGGGGGGCGGACGCCGGCGGCCGGTGGGGAGGGGAGGCGGAGACGATGGCGACCGCGGAGACGGGCGAGGAGAGAACCATCGCCGCCCCGGCGCTCGATCAGGCGGCGAAGAAGACGGTGCTGCGCTGCGTCAGCTACGGGCTCTACGCGGTTACCGCCGAGCACGCCGGGGAGCGGGGCGTCTTCACCGCCAACTGGCTCAGCCAGGCTTCCTTCGAGCCGCCCCTGCTGATGCTCTCGGTCGAGCGCGACAGCTCGACCTTGGCGCTGATCCGCGCCAGCGGCCGCTTCGCCCTCTGCCCCCTGGCGTCGGACCAGCGGGAGCTGGCCGGCGCCCTCGGCCGGCCGAAGGCGCGCGCTGGCGACAAGTTCCAGACCTCTGGGCTGGAGACGGTCGCGACCGCGAGCGGTCCCCCGGCCCTGGCGGCGGCGCTCGGCTACGCCGTCTGCCGAGTCGGGGCCGAGGTGCCAGCCGGCGACTCGGTTGTCTTCGTGGCGGAGGTGATCGAGGCCAAAGTCCTCACCCAGGGCGAGCCGCTGACGATGCGGGAGGCGGGCTTCCGGCACGCTGGGTAGGGAGGCTCGTTCGGGGAGCAGGCGATCAAGCGCGCGCACGCCGGGTGGGCCGCCCTGGCGCTCCCCGGCGCCGGCGTCGCCCGTCGAGCCGGGGGCTGAAGCTTTCAACGGATTCTGTAGCAGGAGCTGCGTCGGGCCGAGCCCGCCGGAGCCGAGGTGGACATCGGCATGGGTTCGGCCGAGCACAGTCGCCGATCATCCCCAAGCGGCTTGCGGAAGCGTTGTCGGAGTCCGTCCAAGTAGGGGCGCTGCTTGCTGCGCCCGTGGCCCGTAGGGCCACCGTCGTGGTCGCGAGACTGGCGAGCTTCGCTCGACGAGCGCAGCAAGCAGCGCCCCTACAACAACTGGTCGCGGTCCGTTAGCCTCTTTGCAACCCGCTCTAGCCCGCCCGCTCCTGCGCCAGCTCCTCCTGCTGCTCGGTCGCCTCGGCCCGGTCGTAGCCTTCGCCGTCCGTGGCGGGCGCCGCGGCGGCGGGGGATGCCTCGTCCTCTTCGTCGTCCTCGTACTCGACCTCGTACTCGCCGCTGGCGATCACGTGGAGGTCCTGGAGGGTCTCGAAGGTGAGGAAGGTCAGGTCGGCGAAGTCGACGTCGCCCCGGACGTAGCGGGCGAAGATGTCGGTCAGCTCCTCGCCGAGGTCGCGGGCCAGCGCCTCCTGCTCGGCCGGGTCCTTGCCGTGCGGTCGGTCGTGGCCGTGGTCGTGGCCGCGGCCGTCGTCGTCGTCGCGATCGTCGTCGTGCTGCTGGCGCCCGCCCACCGTGCCCCGCTCCGCCTCCACCGTCGCCTCCCTCCGTCGCCGCCCGAGCCTCGGGTCGGTCGAGCCGAGCCCGCCGCGCCGCCCGAGACGCGGACGCGGGGCGGGCCAAACGGCCACGCCCCGCGCATCATCGTTGATCGTCGCGATTGTTGCCCAGGCGGCGCCCTGGCGCACCGGCGCCACGGCTCGGGGGAGCGTTAGACGCCGGCTTCGCTGGTGGTCAGGGCCGGGGCCGGGGCCGGCGCGGCGGCTGTCTTCGGGGCGGTCCTGGCCTCGCCGTTCGGGGCGGCCAGCCAGGCGACGAGGAGCGCGGCGAAGGCGACGAAGACGATCAGCAACATGATGGCTTCCTCCTGATCCGTGTCGTGCGACCGAGGCGACGGGCGCCCGCCCCGCCCGCCGACCCAGAAACCGAACCCAGGGACGGGCTCCCCAAGAGCTGGTAGGCCATCTCGCCGTGGGTGGTCGGGTCGAGGCCGAGCACCTCTTCCTGCTCCGGCACACGCAGCCCGATCACCAGGTCGATCAGCTTGAGGACGACGAAGGTGACGACCCCGGCGTAGGCGGCGACGACCGCGACCGCGACCGCCTGCTTCAGCAGTTGCTCCGGGTTGCCGAAGAAGAGGCCGTTGGCGCCCCCGATCGCCTCCTTGGCGAAGAGCCCGGTGGCGAGCGCGCCCCAGATGCCGCCGATGCCGTGGACGGCGAAGACGTCGAGCGCGTCGTCGACCCGGATCGCCTTCTTCAGGATGTCGACCGCCAGGAAGCAGAAGACGCCGGCGCCGAGCCCGATCAGGATCGCCGCCTGGGCGTCGACGAAGCCCGCCGCCGGGGTGATCCCGACCAAGCCGGCGACCGCGCCCGCGGCGGCGCCGAGCACGCTCGGCTGGCCGTGCCGCAGCCAACTGGCGGTCATCCAGGTCAGGGCGCCCATTGCGGCGGCGGTGTTGGTGACGACGAAGGCGTTGGCGGCCAGGCCGTTGGCGCCGAGGGCGCTGCCGGCGTTGAAGCCGAACCAGCCGAACCAGAGGAGGCCGGCGCCGAGCACGGTGTAGGTCAAGTTGTGGGGCTCCAGCGGCTCCTTGCCGAAGCCGAGCCGCCGCCCGAGGACGCCGGCGGCGACCAGGGCCGAGACGCCGGAGGTGATGTGGACGACGGTGCCGCCGGCGAAGTCGAGGGCGCCGTAGTTGAGCCGCCAGCCGTCGATCGCCCAGACCCAGTGGGCGACCGGGGCGTAGACCAGCGTCGCCCAGAGCAGCGAGAAGACGACGAACGCCTTGAACCGCTTGCGCTCGGCGAAGGCGCCGGTGATCAGCGCCGGGGTGATGACCGCGAACATCATCTGGAAGACCATGAACGCCAGGTGGGGGATACCGGCGTCGGTGCCGTAGGGCCCGACTTCCATGCCGACGCCGCGCAGACCGATCCAGTCGAGCCCGCCGATGATCCCGCCCTGGCTCGGGCCGAAGGCGAGGGTATAGCCCCAGAGCACCCACTGGACGCTGATCAGCGCCAGGATGAAGAAGGAGTGCATGATCGTCGAGAGCACGTTCTTGCGCTGGACCAGGCCCCCGTAGAAGAACCCGAGGGCCGGCGTCATCAGCATCACCAGCGCCGCCGACATCAGCACCCAGGCGGTGTTGCCGCCGTTGATCTCCGGCATCCCGATCCCGCTCCTTCCCCCGCACCTTTGGCCAGGACACCGTTGTCTTCGGAATCTTCAGTCTAGGGAGCGGCCGGGCGGATGGGTACGTGCGGAGCGGACGAATCGGCGAGGAACTTTGGTTCGGAACGCACAAATCTCGGGAGAGTTTGGCCCCCCGGCCCCCGTCGTTCCGCGTGATCGGGCGCCGAGATCGTCCGCGGAGGCGGGTGGCGTCACGTCGGGGGCGCCGGTGGGTCGCCCCGCCGCGGGGGTCGCCGTCCACGGGGAGGGCGCCGGCGGGCGCTGGCCGCTCGTCGCGCGGCGCGGCGCTGGCGTCACCGGTAAGCCCGTTCCTGCCAATCTTGATTGGGATCGGGCGAACGCGCTCCGTTACCGTCCCCCCGTCCGCCTCGTTGGAGAGACCAGCGGGTCGCCGGCGGGTCAGCAGCGCCGCCCGCCGGCACCCCCGAGGTGAACCGGGCCGGGGGCGCGTCGTATACTCCGGCCGCCTGCCTCCGAGGGGACGCGCGATCGCCTGCGCGCCGCCGGCCGCGACGGGGCACGACGACGGACGGAGAACCGCGTGGCAGAGGGAACCGGAACGCGCCAAGGTTCGCCGGGCCACGGGCTCGCGCCCGCTCGCGGCGACGAGCAGCACGCTCCCCACTCCCCGGCGATCGACGGCGACGGCAACGGCCTCGCCGGTGACGAGCACTCCCCGGTCCTCGCCCCCCAGGCGGCGCCCGCCTCGGCACCCCCGGCCAACGGGGCGGCGGTGGCTCCCTCCGCCGGGGCGACGGCGACGGCGGTCGCCGCGCCCCCGGTGGCGCCGGTGGTGGCCGCACCGCCCGCCCGCCGGGTGCCCCGGCTCACGGTCGAGGGGGCGCTCTGGGCGGGGTTGATCCTGGTCGCGGTCCTGACCCGCTTCTGGGATTTGGGATCGCGCGCGCTCCACCACGACGAGAGCCTGCACGCCTACTTCTCGTGGCTGTTCGCGACCGGCGAGGGGTACGCCCACGACCCGCTGATGCACGGGCCGTTCCTCTTCCACGCCAACGCCTTGGTCTACCTCCTGTTCGGCGACTCCGACGCGTCGAGCCGCTACATGCCGGCCTTCTTCGGCGTCGCCCTGGTCGGGCTGCCGTGGCTGCTGCGCGGTCCCCGCCACCTGGGACGGTGGGGGGCGCTGGCGGCCGGGGCGCTCTTCTTGATCTCCCCCGCGATCCTCTACCAGAGTCGCTACATCCGCCACGACATCTACACCGTGGTCGGCTCGCTGGTGCTGCTGATCGGGATCTTCCGGTACCTCGAGAAGCCGGAGCGGCGGTGGCTGGTGACGATCTTCGCCTCCCTCGCCTTTTTGCTGACCAACCACGAGATCGTCTTCGGCATCGCCGCCGTCTTCTTCGGACTCCTCGCCGGCGCCCTCCTGATCGGGCGGCTGCGGCGGCTGCTGCCGGTCGGGCTGGCGACCGCGGTCGCGGCCCTCGCGATTTGGCGCCTGGCGCCCGGCCGGCTCGGCCGCGCCCTGCCGGAGATCCCGTGGCAGGGGAATCCGACCCGCGACGCCCAGCTCACCTACTACCGGGAGCTGCTGACCCACCCTCGGATCCTCGCGGTCCTCGCCGTTCTCCTGCTCGGGCTCGCCGTCGCCGTCTGGGTGCTCGCCCGCCTGCGCGACCCGGCGCGGGTCGCCGCCGGCCAGGGGTGGGCGGACGCCCTGTTCGGCGACGCGCCGGGGGGGAGCGTCGGCGCCGGCGTCCGCAGCGCCTGGCACGACGGACCGGGGTTGGCCTGGGCGCTCGGCGTCGGGGCGGCGATCTTTGTCCTCCTCTTCACGAGCCTGTTCACCAACCTCTACGGCCTCGTCTCGTCGACCTTCGCGACCGACGGCACCCTCCTCTACTGGCTCGGCCAGCACGACGTCCGCCGGGGCGAGCAGCCCTGGTTCTACTTCCTGGTGCTGATGCCGCAGTACGAGCTGTTCGCCGTCATCTTCGGGGGAGCCGCCACGCTGCTGGTCGGGATCGAGGCGATCCGCGCCCTGTTTAGGCGGGCGGTCGGGCCGCGCTTCTTCTTCCGCTTCTTCCTGGCGGCCTGGTTCGTCGCGATCTTCGCCGCGCTCTCGTGGGCGGGCGAGAAGATGCCGTGGCTGGTCGTCCACATCTCGCTGCCGGCCACCCTCCTCGCCGCCGGGCTCCTCGGCGGGATGGCGGAGCGCTGGTCCTGGCGACGGCCGGACCTGGCGGGCTTGGCCGCGCGGCGCTGGGCCTGGCCGGAGACGGGGTTGACGGCCGCCCTCCTGCTCGCCGCTGGTGGCTGGTTCTTCCTCGCCGCCCGACTGACCTACGGCGCCTTTGTCGACGGCTCCGAGATCCCCGGCGGCTTCGAGCGGACCGTCACCCCGGGGGCCGCCGGCCGCTGGTGGCTGCTGGCGGTGCCGCCGGCGATCGCCTTGGCCCTGCTGATCGGCTGGACGGTCTGGCGGGGCGCGCGGCGGGCCGGCGCCGCGGCCCTGGTCGCCGTCGTCGCCCTGCTCGCGCTGCTCC
>JBBSNJ010000060.1:0-9508 GCA_038232775.1 Thermomicrobiales bacterium | reverse complement strand
TGCCGTACGATGCGGAATCCGGGCGATCAGTGGTGGTTGCCGGAGCGCTGCCGTCACCCCCGGCCCCACTCCCGCAGCGGCGGGCGAGGGGAGCCGCTCCCGAATGCCAGAGCACCACCGTTCAACCGGCTCCCGTATCAGCAGGCTGCCCCGACTTGCTCACGGGCGGCGGGACACGGTGCCGCGAACGCTCGGCAGTGGTCGGTCTCGATTCGCGCTTCGGGGAACGGGAGGACTCGATGTCCTTCTTGGCGGTCCTCGCTGGCGGTTCGGCCCGGGAAGAAATCGATCAATCGGTGGGAGAAAGAGGCTCTGCGCCTTGGTCCGCCGGCGTCCGCACCCCAGAGGTCTGTCTGGCCCGCAATTGGCCGCAGGCAGCGTCGATCTCCAAGCCGCGGGAGTAGCGGACGGTGGTCGGGACGCCGGCGCGGTGGAGGATGGCGGCAAAGCGCTCGATGCTGGCCGCGTCCGGTCGTTCGTAAGGGAGGACGTCGACCGGGTTGAGCGGGATCAGATTGACGTGGCAGAGCAGTCCGCGCAGCCGACCCGCCAGCTCCCGCGCAGTGTCGTCGCCGTCGTTGATCCCCGCCATCAAGGCGTACTCGAACGAGACGCGACGGCCGGTCTGGTCGGTGTAGCGGCGACAGGCGTCGAGCAGGGTCGTTACCGGCCAGCGGCGGTTGAGCGGCACCAGCCGGTCGCGCAACTCGTCGTTCGGGGCGTGGAGCGAAACGGCGAGGTTGACCGGCAGCGGCTGCTCGGCCAACGCCTCGATCTTCGGCACGACCCCCGAGGTCGAGATCGTGATCCGGCGGGCGCCGAGGTTCAGGCCGCGCGGGTCGTGCAGGATCTCGACCAGCTTCATCGTCGCCGCGTAGTTCTGGAGCGGTTCGCCCATCCCCATCATGACGACGTTGGTCAGCGACCGGCCCCGCCCGCGGGCGGCGCGGGCGGCCCCGACCACCTGGTCGACCATCTCGCCGGTGGTCAGGTTCCGCGTCAGCCCGTTCAGCCCCGTCGCGCAGAAGGCGCAGCCGACGGCGCAGCCGACCTGACAGGAGACGCAGACGGTGGCACGGTCGGGGTAGAGCATCAGGACCGTCTCGACCAGCTCGCCGTCGGCGGTCCGGTAGAGCGTCTTGACGGTCTCGCCGGCATCGGCCGAGAGCTCGCGAACGGGGGTCAGGGTCGCCAGCGGCAGCCCCACCGCCAGCTCGGCCCGGAGCGCGGCCGGTAGGGTCGTCATCGCGCCGTAGTCGGCGACCAGATGCTGGTAGGCCCACTCGAAGAGTTGCCGCGCCCGGTAGGCCGGCTGCCCCATCTCCCGCAGCCGCTCCTCGAGCTCGACGAGCGTGAGGTCGTACAAGCCGCGGGGACGTCTAGCGCGGGGTAGGGAGAGGCGGAGCCCAGCACCAGCAGGCGCCGCGATGGCGAGGTGGGGGGTCGATTGGATCAGACGTTGCGTTTCCATAACGTCCTAGAGTCTATCACGGCCCAAGTTCGGCTCCCCCTTGTCCCGATCGCCGCCCACCAGGACACCGGCCGAGTCGTTCGCCGCTGCCCCGGAGCGACCCGGCGGCGCCGGTTCCTCCTTGGCGTAGCTCCCGCCGCCCCTCCCGCGACTTCGGAGGCGGGGAGAGCGCGAGGACCGGGAAGGGGGAAGAGGACGGCGGGAAAGATGCCGGAGAGCGGTTGCACCCGAGGCGCAGCCGTTCGCTGGCGCTGAAACCGCTGCGCCTCGGCCCCCGGGGGGCGACGCTCGCCGCGATCCTTTTCGATCCGCGGGACGGCGTGGGGATCGACCCGCGCTTCAAGACGGATCGACTCCGGACGGCTGGATATGCCGGCTGCCGCGGCGCTACTGGGCGACGACGTGCATCGTGCCGAACATCCCGGCCGCCTCGTGGCCGGGGATATCGCAGTAGTAGTAGTAGTCGCCCGCCGGGGCGTTGACGGTGACGGTCTCGGTCGCGCCGGGCTGAATCTCGACCCGGATCGGATCGAACGGGAGGTTGTCGTTCTTGTGGTCGTCGATGACGAAGGAGTGGAGGGCGGCCCCGTTGTTGGGCAGATTGATGGTCACGTCGGTGTTGGCGGCGACGGTGACTTCCTTCGGGTTGAAGGCGATGTCAACGGACTCGATCGTCACCTCGGTCGCGGCGCCGGCGGTCGGGCTGGCGGCGGGGCTAGCGGCCGGACTCGCCCCCGGGCTGGCGGCGACGGTCGGGCTGGCGTTTTGGGCACCGCCGGCGGTCCCCCGAGTGAGCCCGATTCCGGCGGTCGCCCCGCCCGCGAACAGGACGAGCAGGTTCCTCCTGGTCAGTTCCACCGATTCTCCTCCTTCATCGACGCGGGCGCTTCGAGAGCCGGACCACGAACGTCGCCTCCGACCGCGTCCCCGGCCCACGGAGGGGGATTCGCGGGAACCGCCTATGCATCGAGCGTGCCATCGGCTACTGAGCGGCCGGCGTCGCCGAGGCTCCTGGTGCGCGGCCGCTCTCGAGCTGGAGGGCGGGGAACATGACGTGGAGGAACGGCTGCTCCATGCCGTTGGGCAGCGTGAAGCCGGTGGGCACCGGGGCCGACTCGCCCTTGAGGTTGAAGGGCGCGATCTGGAGGTGCAGGTGCCGGCTGTTGGGGTTGACTTGGGCGTCGAAGGCCTGGTCGTAGGGCTGGACGCGGGCGAACTCGGTCAGCATCACGTGGACGCCGAGCCCCTCGGCCACTAGTTGGCCGTCCTTGGAGAGGTTGCCCGGCCCCCAGAAGGCGGCGTAGGTGAAGATCGTCGGGAAGAGGCGCGTCCCCCAGCCGCTGACGCCGTGCAGCAAGACGTTGGTGACGACGCCCCCCCCGGTCGGGTAGGCCCAGCCGTGGGGCGCCGCTTGGTTGGCGGTCACCCGGTACTCGCCCTGGCCCTCGGGGGCCGGGAAGGTCGCCTCGAAGTCGACCTCGTCCTTGGTGGTGGCGCCGTCGAGGGCGGTCGCGTCGACCAGCGTCATCCGGACCGACGCGCCTTCGAGCGCGGCGAAGCTGTCGCCGAAGGGAGTCGGCACGCTGGTCTGGTAGACCCCCTCGGCGGTGACTTCCCGCAACTCGGTCGGCAGCCCGAGGAAGATCGCGGGCTGCTCGGACCCGATCGGGTTCTCCGGCGTGCCGAAAACGGCCGGATCGAGCTCGCGCGGTCGAGGGAAGACCCAGAAAGCGGGACCGTCCTGCTGCGTGCCGGTGACGGTGATCGGCCCGCCGACCAGGTCCGGCGGATCCTGGTCGTCGATGTGGGCCGAGAGGTACGGCCACCAGGGCGACTGCTCGTAGACCGGCCCCGCCCCCGCCGCCGGCGTCCCCGCGGCGGGCGTCGCCTCTTGGGCGAACGTGGTCAGCCGCTGGCTGATCGGTCCACCGGCGGCCGCCAGCGCCAAGGCGCCGCCGCCGGCCAGCTTGGCGCCGGCGGCCAAGAGTCCCCGCCGCGTCGGCCGCGGTCGCTCGGTCGTGATCGTCGGGACGTCGTGCTCGATTGCTCGTGTCGTGCGCATCGTGAGCCTCCTCGTCGTTGATCGGTGCCGTCGCTCCGTTCGCGGCAGCGACCGTGATCGTCTCTGGTCGGGAACGTGTCGGCGGCGGCGGGCCGCCGCCGCCCGCGTGACAGGGGCCCCGGCCATCCGTCCCAGCGGGGGGTGGGTTGCCCCCGACCCGGGAGCCGCCGGGACGCGCGTTCTGCTCGGGGTGGACATCCCAGCGAAACCGACGGGAGCCGCGGGGAGGGGGCGGGACGACCGGCCGCTAGGCCCCGGCGGTGCCCGCCGCCGCGCCGCTCGCGTCGCCGCCCTCGAAGGCGGCCGGGGTGGCGACCTCGGCGTCGTTGATGAAGTCGCTGGCAATGGCGACGACCTCCGCGGGAGTGAGCGGCTCGTCGAACGCGTCGGGGAACGGGCTGGTGTCGTTGAGGATGTTGAGGTAGGCGGCGTGGCGGGCCTCGACGCCGTGGATCGTCAGCGCCGCCGTCAGCAGCTCGTCCTCGTCGATCAGGAACTGGGCGGCCCCGGTGTAGGCGTCGACGCCGGTGTTCTCCAGCGCCTGCGCCGTCGCCAGGAAGGTCTCGACCGAGGCGAAGGCATCGCCGAAGTCGTAGGTTCCTTCCGCGACCGGCTCCCCGCCCAGGTCGGTGATCACGGACGTCAGGGTTTCGACGTGGGCCGTCTCGTTGGCGCCGATCTCCGCCAGGTAGTCGAAGACGGTACCGTCGAAGCCGAAGGTGTCGAACGCGGCCGGTCCGATCGCGGCCAGGCCGTCCCGGTAGAAGACGTTCTCCAAGTGCTCCAGGGTCAGCGCGTAGTTGAGGACGGAGACGGCGTCGCCGGCCCCGTTCTGGGCCGCGGCGCGGGGGGCGGAGCCGATGCCCGCGGCGAGCGTCAGCGCACCGCCGGCCGCGGCGCCGCGCAGGACGCCCCGGCGGGAGGATCGCCGCTCTTGGACGCCGGCCACGCCGGCCAGGATTTCGTCGTGGGTCTGCATGTCGTCGCTCCTCGGGGATGTTCGCTCGGACGGTCGACCGACAGTCGGGATGGTGGCTACCCGGACGGCGTCGCCTCGTCGTCCTCCACCTCGACCAGGATCACCTCGAGGTCCTCGACCGTCTCCTCTGTCTCCTCGGTCGGAGGGGCTGCCTCGACGTTCGCTGGTGGCTCCTCCGTCGGCTCCGTCTCCATCGTGGCCTGCGGCGTCGCTTCCGCCCCGGTGCCCTCGGCCTCCTCGGTCGCCGCGTCGTCCGACCCTTCGGCGGCGACCTCGGCGACGATGAACGGGCCGGCGATGTCGAGGACCTCGGTCGGGGTCAGCGGCTCCTCGAACGCCGCCGGGAAGGGGAGCAGCCCGTTGATCAGGTTCAGGTACGAAGAGTGGCGGGCCTCGACCGCGACGATGGTGCCGGCGACCGTCAGCAGCCCCGGATCGGCGAGGAACTGCCCGGCGCCGTCGTAGGCCGAGACGCCGGTCGTCTCCAGGGCTTGGGCGGTGGACAGGAAGCTGGCCGCGTCGGTGTAGCCGAAGTCGTACTCTGCCTCGCTTACCGGGTCGCCGCCGAGGTCGGTGATGGTCGCCGTCAGCGCTTCGACGTGGGCCTGCTCGTGGTCGCGGATCGCGGCCAGGAAGTCGCTGATCGACAGGTTGAACGGGCCTTGGCCGAAGTCGGCGTCGGTGAACTGTTCGAGACCGTCGCGGTAGAAAGCGTACTCCAGGTGCTCCAGCGTCAAGGCATAGTTGAGGACCGCGACGTCGTCCTCGAAGGCGTCCTGGGCGCGGACCCCCGCCAACCCGGGGCGACCCGGCGCGGCGGTGACGGCGAAGGCGAGGGCCCCGCCCCCGGCCAACTTGGCCGAGCCGGCGAGGACCCGGCGTCGGGAAAGACGCTGGCGCTCGGCCGCGACGTCGTCGAGGAACCGCTCGTGAAGTGGTCGCATCTGATCCTCCAGTGTTTCGGCGGGCTTGTCGGTAGCGGCGATCGTGATTCCGGCCGCGGAGCGCCCCCCCCTTCCAGAGACGGACCGATATCGTTCACCGCGTCGCGTTCGAGTCGAGCAGCGGTGACGCCCGGTGAGGCGTGGCAAGCTCGAGCCGCGCCGCCGCCACGGCACCGGCCACAACCCGAGCCGATGTCGCCCAGCCGCGTTGCTTGATTCGGTCCGGCATTCCTGCCTCTCCAAGCTGGTCGCACGTCCGATGCCCCTTCTCGCCCTGAGGGATGGTCGCACGACCGGTGCCCGTCCGAACGAGCAATGCGGCCGGCTTCACGTTTCGAGTGGATGGGCGGCGTGATGGGCGCGGCATCGCTGCTCGTCAGCGCTCGGGGCGCGGACTCTCCCGCGAGACTCTCCCTCGGCTGATCACCGAGTTTGCTGTTCACTGGTGGCGGTGGGGCGGAGCGCGAGGGGCGTTTGCCGGTGGGGCGGGACGGCGCCGCCCCGATGATCGAGGTGGGGCGTGCATCGCAGGCGTCGCTCGACGATGGACGGAGAGGGGAGCCATCGGATCGGGGGCCCGTGGACGCGCCACCGTGACGGCGGTCACGAGGTCCGTCCGCGATGGCATCGGCCGTGCAAGTGCCCGGCCCAGCTTGAAGGACAGGCTCCCCGCCGGGGGTACGGGTCAACGCGACCAACGAGAGGCAGCGACGATGGCGAGGAACAAGGCGGACGAGGCGCAGCAAAGCTTCTTCCGGGCGACCGACAACGTGCCGGAAGAGACGTGGTACTGGGCGGCGCTCGGCTCGATCGCCCTCTCGGCGATCATGAAGTTGTCGGGCAAGGACAATTGGGCGCTCTTCGTCGGCCAGTGGCCGCCGACCTTCCTCCTCTTCGGTCTCTACTACCGGGTGACCCGGCTCGGGGACAAGTAGCGGCGGGACGGGCGGCCGACGGCGGGAGCGACGAGGGGAGCGGGGGGCGGCGGGCGAGTTGCATCTCGCTTGCCCCCCCTGCCTTCGTGTGCGGCGAGCCCGGTCACGGTCCCGGCCGTCGCCCGGACGGCGACGCTCCGGCGGTCGTCCCCCCGGTCGCGCCCCGGCGGTAGAATGCGACGCAGGTGGCCCGACCGGCGGCGGCCACAACGGAGGGGGAAGGCACCGATGGCCCGGCTTGGCCGCGTCCTCAACGCGCTGATCATCTTTCTCGGGGCCCGCATCATCTGGCAGGAGTGGCGCCACCCCGCGCGGGGGGCTGGGGCGGCGGGCGCCGCGGGGTCGCAGCAGGACGGCCCCACGGCCGGGGGGGCGCGGCCGAACGTCGAGGGGGGGCCGCCCCCGGCGGGCGACGGGACCGGCCAGCCGTTAGCAGCGGGTGGCGGCGGAACGACGAGCGACCGCGAGGCCGCGGCGGCCGCGTCCGGATTGGGCGATCGGCAGTCGGCGGCGGCCGAGGCTCGCTTCAGCCCCGCCTTCCCGACCGAGATCGATCAGCCGGGCGCGGCTGGGGCGGCGACCGGGGCCAGGGCCGGGACCGGGGCCGGGTCCGGCACGTCAGCCACGTCAGCAGCGGCCGCGGCCGAGTCGGGATCGACCGACGTGGGCGAGCCGGCCCCGACCTGGGCGGGGGTCCCGGCCGCCGACGCTCCCACCGCCCGCGACCTCGATCTGGCCGAACCGCCGGCACCGTCGGCCGGCCCAGCGGTGCCCGCGGGTGCCGTCCCCGGCGACGGCGGCCCGACCTGCCCGCCGGAACACCCGATCAAGGGGAACGCCAGCTCGATGATCTACCACCAGCCGGGCCAGCCCTCCTACGAGCGGACCGTCGCCGAGTTCTGCTTCACCACCTCTGAGGCCGCCGAGGCCGCCGGCTACCGACCGCCCCGGCGGTAGGCGACAGGTGTTCGGAGAGCGGCGGCGGGCGACGAAACGGCGGTCGCCCGCGGCTGACGCCCGAAACCTCGCTGCCGAATCAGCCTTCCGCCGTGAAGCGCCAGGCATCCTCTTCCCGCGCCACCCGGCCCAGACCGGGGAAGGGGAAGTGGTAGACCGCGAGGCGCCATCCGTCGGCGGCGGCGCGGTCGAGCAGGCCGCGGCGGGTCGTCTCCGTTTGGTTCCGGAGCGTGTCGACGGCGAAGTTCCAGGCCGGGTAGCGGACGTGGAGGGGATGGACGAAGGCATCGAAGGTTGCCGCCAGCCGCTCCTCGCCCGACTCGATCAAGACCGCCATGTGCCCCGGGGTGTGCCCGTGGGCGGCTACGGCGCGGAGGCCCGGCACGATCTCCGACTCGGCGGCGTCGTCGACCAGATCGAGACGCGAATCGATCACCGGGAGCACGGTCTGGACCGGGGCGAGCAGCTGTTGGCGGTTCGCCTCGTCCGGGAAGATCTCGGCGACGCGGGCGTCGTCGGTCCAGAACGCGTGCTCGGTCCGCCCCATCACGTAGCGGGCGTTCGGGAAGGCGGGTTGGCCCGCGGCGTCGATCGCGCCCAGGATGTGGTCAGCATGGGCGTGGGAGATGACCACCGTGTCGACGTCGCCCGGTTCGACCCCGGCCGCAGCCAGCCCCGCGATCAGGCGGCCAGCGTTCGGGACCGGGGCGTTGGGGCCGACGCCCGTATCGAGCAGCACGAGGTTCTGCCCGGTGTCGACCAACAACGGGGTGAACGGAGCCTCGATGCTGACCGTCTCCGGTGCCTCGACCCAAGCCGTCAGCCCCTCCCGCCGTAGCGCCGCTGCTAGCTCCTGCGGCGGGGCGTCGACGAAGAGGACCTGCGGCGGCGGCATCGGCAAGAGCTCGCCGGGGATGGGCAATGCGCCATCAAGGATGGCGGTCAGAGCGAAGTCGCCCAGCGCGAACGGGAACGTTTCGACGGCCGCGGGCGAGGCGACCGGTGAGCCGCCGAGGATGGCGGCGGGCGTGGCGGCCGGCGTCGCCTCCTGGGCCATCGCCCGCCCCCGCGTCGCGGCCGAGACCGCGACGGCGACGCCGCCGAGGCAGCGCAGCAGCACGCGACGCGAGTGCCCGCTCCGCAGTGAGCGAGTCAGCGCCTCGACGACGGGCATTCGCTCCTGATCGTCGAAGTTCCCGGCGGTGGGGATGTCATCACGGCGACCCATTCATGCCTCCTGTTCGTCGTTTCGAATTGTCGAGACGCTGCGGCGACCGGGAACTCAGGTTGAACCGGCGACGCTGGTCGCGGTCCGGCCAAGCGGTGCCGTCCCGTCCACGCTACACCCCCAGGCCCGCTCGGGCAATGGGTCGACCATTCACGCGGCTCGACCCTCGCGGTCGCCATCGGCGCCGCTGCCGACACACTGCCGCCTGTGCGACCCGGCGCTCCGCCCCCCGATGCGTCGCGGTGTCGGCTCCCCCGAACCAGGAGGCAGACGATGACCTAGACCGCCCTCGCCGCTTCCGAAATCGCTGGACCGCAAACGCTGCTCGAAGTCGGCCTGCCGGATCGGGCGATCGACGGCGACTACATCCATGGGGTGCGGCAGGGCGGGAGAGTCTGGTTCAAGCCGTGCCGGTTCGACTGCGCCAGGGGGCGCTGGATCACCTTGCTGAAGGGGGCCCGCAAGGCAAAGTGAACCGGCACCGCCACGCCGGGGGCCAAGTCCTCGGCTTCGTCCTCGAGGATCCCTCGCGCTACTTGGAGCGCGAGTGAGGCGCCCGCCCAGGGACGCTGATCTCGGAGCCGCCCGCCGACGTCCACAACCTCGCTGTCGACGGCGATCGGGGGATCACCGCCCTCTTCGTCCTCCACGGGGTGGTCCAATATCTCTCCCTCGACGACGGCGACGAGATCGTCCGCCAGGGCGACGTCCTCGCTAAGCTGGCGCGCTCCCTCGATTTCTGCGGAAACAAGGGGATTGAGCCGAGCGTGTGATGCTCTGATACCATCTTCGGGTGGATCGTGGTAGCCGCGGCGCCGGCCCCCCCCCCCCGCCCCCGGGCCCCCCCCCGGCCCCCCGCGCGGCGGGGGGGGGGGGGGGCGGGGGGATTGGGGGGGTGGGGGGGGGGGGGGGGGGGGGGGGGGTGGGCGGGC
>JBBSNJ010000059.1:0-9511 GCA_038232775.1 Thermomicrobiales bacterium | reverse complement strand
GTGGCAGCCGGCCGGCGGATTGATCGGGCTCGGCACGTCGCCCGAGAGGATGATCCGCTCCCGCCGCTTCTCGATCCGTGGGTCTGGGATTGGCACCGCCGAGAGCAGCGCCTTGGTGTAGGGGTGGAGCGGGTCGGCGTAGAGGTCGTTGCGGTCGGCCATCTCGACAATCTTGCCGAGGTACATCACCGCCACCCGGTTCGAGATGTGCTTGACGACCGACAGGTCGTGGGCGATGAACAGGTAGGTCAGCCCGAACCGATCCTGCAGGTCCTCGAGCAGGTTGACGATCTGGGCCTGAATCGAGACGTCGAGCGCCGAGACCGGCTCGTCGGCAACAATGAAGTCGGGGTTCGCCGCCAGCGCCCGCGCGATCCCGATCCGCTGCCGCTGCCCGCCCGAGAACTCGTGCGGGTAGCGATTGGCGAAGTAGGGGTTGAGGCCAACCGTCTCCAGCAGCTCTTGCACCCGCCGCGTCCGGTCCCCCTTCTCGACCAGCTTGTGGATCTGCATCGGCTCAGAGACGATGCTGCCGACCGTCATCCGGGGGTTGAGCGAGGCGTACGGGTCCTGGAAAATCATCTGCAGGTGACGGCGCATGCGCCGCATGTTGCCGCCGTCGAGCTTGGTCAGGTCCTTCCCCTGGAACACGACTTCGCCGCTGGTCGGCTTATAGAGTTGCAGGATTGCTCGCCCCGTGGTCGACTTGCCGCACCCCGATTCGCCGACCAGGCCCAGCGTTTCGCCCTTCCTCACCTCAAACGAGACGCCGTCGACTGCCTGGACGGCGCCCACCTTCCGCTGAAAGATGATCCCCCGCGTCAGCGGGAAGTGCATCACCAAGTTCTTGACGCTCAACAGCGCGTCGCCTCGCCCATTGCCGTTCGCGCCGTTCGTCGCCGGGACCGTTTCGGTCCGGCGCTCGACGATCTCGGTTCGCCGTTCAACGCTCGGGGCCGCCGACGGGGGCGACGCCGGGCCGGGGGTCTGCATCGAACCAGCCTCCTGGGGGAATTGAGAGCGGATCAACCAAACGATGCCTAGTTCGTGTCGAGGTTAGGCGGCGCCGTCGGCGCGTTCGGCGCGGTCGGGTCCGCGACGCCGTGCGAACCGGGGACCACCGACACCTCCGAGAAGTCTTGGCCGCTCTCCGGCGACGGCAGGTGGTGGGCGCGCGCCACCTCGTCCTGATCGTCGTCCTTGCTGACCTCTTCCCAGAACCAGCAGGCCGAGTGATGGCCCGGCGCCACCTCGAGCAGCGGCGGGTTCTTCTGCTCGCACTTCTCACGCGCGTAGTTGCAGCGCGGGACGAACGGGCACATGTCCGGCAGGTCGATCAGGTCCGGCGGCAGGCCGCGGATCGGCTCCAGCTTCTCCTTCCGCCGGGAGTCGAGCCGCGGGATCGACTTCAGCAGACCGACCGTGTAGGGATGGCGCGGGTTGCCGAAGATCTCCTCGGTCGACGAGGTCTCGACGATGTGCCCGGCATACATCACCTGGATCCGGTCCGCCATCCCGGCGACGACCCCCATCGAGTGGGTGACCAGGATCACGCCGGTGTCGCGCTCGTTCTGCAGGGTCCGCATCAGATCGAGGATCTGGGCCTGAATCGTGACGTCGAGCGCCGTCGTCGGCTCATCAGCGATCAACAGCGTCGGGTTGCAGGAGAGCGCCATCGCGATCATCACGCGCTGGCGCATCCCGCCCGAGAACTGGTGGGGATACTGGTCGACCCGCTCGTCGGCGTTCGGGATGCCGACCATCTGCAGCAGCTCGATCGTCCGCCCCCGCGCCTGCTTCTTGTTCATCCCCATGTGGAGCTGGAGCGCCTCGCTGATCTGACGGTTGATCGTCAGCACCGGATTGAGCGAGGTCATCGGGTCCTGGAAGATCATGGCGATGTCGTTGCCGCGGATCGACCGCACCTGCTCGTCCGACATCTTGAGCACGTCGTTGCCGTTGAACAGGATTTCCCCAGCGACGATCTTCCCCGGCGGGTTCGGGATTAGGCGCATGATCGACAGCCCGGTCATGCTCTTGCCGCAGCCCGACTCGCCGACGACCCCGAGCGTTTCCCCCGGCATCACATGGAAGGTGACGTCGTCGACGGCGCGGACGACGCCGTCCTGCGTGAAGAACTGCGTCTTCAGCCCGGTCACTTGGAGCAGCGGCTCGACCCGTCCGTTCGTGCCCGCCCTCGCCTTGGCCCGCCGCTCGTCGGCGGCGGCCCGCTCGGCTTGGTTCCGGGTCTGCGGCTGCGCGGCCATCTTGGCTCCTCCCGTTCCATCCGCGCCGGCCTACGGCCGGTCGGCCGATGCCCCGCCGATCAGAGCGTTCCCGCTCACATGCTTCCGCCGCCCGAGCCCTCGCCCCGACATTGGGAGAATCGGCACCGAGACCTCCACTGGAGGCGACGAAATCTGGTTGAATCTACCTGGTGTGCTGGTCGCGGAGCATAGCATAGGCCAAAGCACTCCACAATGGGCGCGGACGCCAGGTGTGCTCCTCCGAACGGCGCTCGTTATCCGGCAGCCCTGTTCTGCCGTGGCTGAGCATAGCGCCCAAGTCGTTCGACCCTTACGGCCCCAAGATGGACAGCCAACTCCGGCACCCTCGGCGCTGCCCCTCGGACTCAAAACTTCCACCTCACTGGCGCCCACCACGACGACCTCGCGCCCTTGGTATTGCTCGGCACGCGAAATGCTTGTAGCCTGTGCGGCGGGGGCATGGGAGCACCCATTGCGGCTCAGCGCCAGCCAAAGCCGGCGCGGAGCAAGGGCGGGCAAGGAGGACGGCATGGACTTCGGCGACATCATTCTGTTCCTGATCATCGGCGCGATCGCCGGCGGGGTAGCGAGCCTCATCGTCCCCGGGCGAACCCCCGGAGGCACCATCGGAGCGATCATCGTCGGTATCGTGGGCGGCCTTCTCGGCGGGTGGCTGATGGGCCTCTTCGGGTGGGAGGCGTACGGCTTCATCGGCTCGATCATCGTCGGCATCATCGGTGCCGTCATCATCCTCTTCGTGCTCCGCTCCACGAGCGGAGGCAGCGGTCGCCGCATCTGATCCCCGCGCACACTCGCGGAGAGATGGGAAACGCGGGCTCGGGGCTCAGCCCCCCGCCCGCGTTCCTCGTGCCAAGTTTTCGCCCGCCGGTAGCTCCAGGATTCGACGGAACCGAACGCGATCTTCGCCAGGTCCGTCGTAGTCCCGCTGGAACGAAACCCCGTCGAGCTCGGCGTCTCCCGGCAGCGGCTCGAACCCGAGCCGCCGGTGGAACGCCACCGAAGCCGAGTTGAGGGGCGAGGTCACGCAGCGGACCTCCCGCCCACCAGCGGCGGCGGCCAACCCGAAGAACTGAACGTAGAGAAGCCGCCCGATCCCGCGCCCTCGAGCCGCCGGGCTAACCCCCGTGAAGTGGACGTAAGCCTCCGTCGGGCGGCCCGGCGAAAGGAAGCCGATCAGGATCCCGAGCAGGTCGTCGCCCTCTTCCGCCACCAGCGACGTCGCCGCGAAGTGGTCGAAGAAGAGGCGCGGCAGCATCGCCCGCACCGGCCGCCCGCCCCACCAGTCGTCGACGACCGCGATCACTCGCTCGTAGTCGTCCGGTCGCAGCGGTCGGGTCTTCACCCGCGTCAGCCGCCGACCGCCGTGACCAAATCGCGTCCAGCGCGCGCGAGCAGGGTCGCTGCGTTCGCCCCGATCATGCGGAAACCTTGATCGAGGCGGTGACGGACGGCCGTCGCGTCGGCCGCCACGGTACCCAGGGGGACGCCCGCCTCCCGACCCTGCGCCACCACCCGCTCGATCACGGCCTCGACATCGGGGTGCCCCGGCTGGCCCGGGAACCCCATCGACTGTGCCAGGTCGTTCGGCCCGACAAAGAGGACGTCGAGTTCCGGCAAGGCCAAGATCTGGTCCAACTGATCCATGGCCGCCACGTGCTCGAACTGCACGATCCCCAGCACCCGGTCGTTGATCCGCGGCACCAGCTCGGCCGGGGCCGCCCCCAGCCCGAAGTCGAACGTGCGGCCGCCCGCCAAACCGCGCACCCCGCGGGGGTGGTAGCGCATCGCCGCCAGCGCCTCCGTCGCCGCCTCGAGCGTATTCGTCTGCGGAATCATCACCCCGGCGATGCCGAGATCGAGAAACTTCAGGATCACCTGTCGGTCGTTCTGCCCGACGCGGGCCACCACCGGCACACCGGCGACCTCCGCCGCCAGGATCAGCGGATAGGCGTTCTCGGGCGAGACCCGGCCGTGCTCGGCGTCGAGCAAGATCCAGCCGAACCCGGCCACCGCCAGGATCTCCACCACCTCCGGCGAGGGCATCGGCACGAAGACCCCGACCGAGGTCTCGCCCGCCCGCAACTGGTCCTTGAGCGGATTCTCCAGACGCATCGTCTCCCCTCCTCGCTCCTGGTCGGCCACCCGCCGCCGCGGCCCGCGCCGGCGCCTGAGTCTACCGCGTTGTCGAGCGGCCAGAATCGACGCGTTGCGGCACGCCATCGCTGCTCCCCCGCACCGACGTCGACCGGGCGAATCTGAGCCGCCAGTCCCGCGGAGTGTCGCCGTCGGCCCATCCCGACGCAAACAAGGACGATGGCCCCCCCGTCAGACTCTCACCCGCGCCGCCATCACCGCTCGTACAATGCTCCCCGCCGCTGCCGGCGAGCGCTGGGCGCCGCGACGGGGCGGCGCCGCGGGTTCGCATCGTTGGAGGACCAAGCTTGGCTGCCGCGCCTTCGGACGATCGTCGCTATTGGGTCGGCTTCCAGCGGGTGCCCTTCATCGGCCCGACCCGGATCGAGCGGCTCGTCCAGCGGTTCGGCTCGCTCGCGGACGCCTGGCACGCGCCCACCCCGGCGTTACGGGCGGTCCTCGACGAACGGGCCGTCGCGAGCCTGCTGAAGACCCGCGCCGAGCTCTCGCTCGAGACCGAGATGGAGCGCCTCGACCGCCTCGGCATCGGCGTCGTCACCCGCGGCGACCCCGACTACCCCTACCGCCTGGCCCAGATCGCCGCCCCCCCGCCGGTGCTCTACCTGCGCGGCGCCTTGAGCCGCGACGACGACGTCGCCGTCGCCATCGTCGGTACCCGCCGCGCCACCGCCTACGGCCGCGAGGTCGCCGCCCGCCTCGCCGCCGACCTGGCGTCGGCGGGGGTGACGGTCGTCTCCGGACTCGCCCGCGGCATCGACGGCGCCGCCCACGCGGCCGCCCTCCGCGCCGGCGGGCGCACCATCGCCGTTCTCGGCTCCGGGCCGGACATCGTCTACCCCGCCGAGCACCGCCATCTCGCGGCCCAGATCACCGAGCAGGGCGCCTTGGTCGCCGACTATCCCCCCGGCAAGAAGCCGGACGCCCAGAACTTCCCGGCCCGCAACCGCCTCATCTCCGGCCTCTGCCGCGGCGTGGTCGTGGTCGAAGCGCCGGAGCGCTCCGGCGCCCTGATCACCGCCGACTTCGCCGCCGATCAAGGCCGCGACGTCTTCGTCGTCCCGGGCAGCATCCTCTCCGCCGCCTCCGCCGGCTGCCACCGCCTCCTGCGCGACGGCGCCCGCGCGGTGACGTCCGCCGCCGACGTCCTAACCGACCTCGGGCTCGTCGACCTGAGCTCGGCGCCGGCCGTCCAGCAGCCCCTGCCGCTCGGCGACGGCGAGCGCCGCGTCCTTGCCCTGCTGACCACCGAGCCGCAGCACGTCGACGAGCTCGCCGCCGCCGGCAACCTCCCCATCTCGGACCTCAGCGGCCTCCTCGCCACCATGGAGCTCGCCGGCCAGGTCCGCAACGTCGGCGCCCAGCACTACATCCGATCCTGACGCGCGCCGTCGGTCCCGCTCCTCCCGGCGCCGACCACCCGCCTGCGCCTTTCCGGTACCGGGAACCTCCTCCTCGGCGCCCGCTCAGGCGATCGCCCGAGCGGGCGCCGCCACGCGCCTCCCGCGACCCCGGTGTACACTCATCCCGCTCGACCAGTCTGCTCCTCCCCTCGTCGTGCCGAGGAAGCTCGCGATGCCCACCCCGCGATCAACCAACGCTCGCCAAGCCCCCCTTCTCCGCCCGCTCGCGGCGATCGGAGCCTCGTGAGCGCGCTCCGTCGCCGGCCCCGCCCGCCGGCGAAGGCGGCACCGGAGGCGGCGGGACCGCCCGTGCCCCCGCCGGGTGCCGTCGACGGGATCGTGGTCCGCGCCTACGGCAAGTACTTCGACGTCGAGGTCGCCGAAACCGACGCTCCGCCCCGCGTCCTCCTGAGTACGGTCCGCGGCTCCCTCCGCCGGCGCCGGCTCCGCACCGATCTGGTCGCCGTCGGTGATCGTGTCTGGGTCACCGACGTCGGCGCTGACGAAGGGCAGATCGAAGCCGTTGCGCCCCGCCGTCGCGTGCTCGCCCGCCTCGCCCGCCAGACCGAGGACACCGAACAGATCATCCTCGCCAACCCCGACCAAGCCCTCTTCCTGTTCGCGGTCCGGCAGCCCGATCCCCACCGCCGGATGCTCGACCGCTTCCTGGTCCTCGCCGAGTCGCGCGGTCTGCCGGCGCTGGTCGGCGTCAACAAGGTCGATCTCGACGCGCCGCTCGACGACGGCGCCACCGGCCTCGCCCGCGCCACCTTTGGCGACTACGAGCCGGTCTACCCGGTCCACTACCTGAGCGCGGTCGACGGCACCGGTCTCGACCAGCTCCGGGCCGCCCTCGACGGCAAGGTGACGGCTGTCGCCGGCCCCTCCGGCGTCGGCAAGTCGAGCCTCCTCAATGCCCTCGACCCCGACCGCCGCCGCGACGTCGGCGCCCTCTCGGCCGCCACCGGCAAGGGGCGGCACACTACCATCGCCACGGTCCTCCACCGTCTGCCCGGCGCCGATCCGACCTTCGTCGCCGACACTCCCGGCATCCGCGGTCTCGCCCTCCACGGCGTCGCCCCCAACGAGCTCGACGCCTGCTTCCCCGAGTTCCGGCCCTACCTCGATCGCTGCTTCTACCCCGACTGCTCCCACCTCCACGAGCCCGGCTGCGCCGTCCTCGACGCGCTTGCCGCCGGCTTGGTTCCGCCCGCTCGGTATGAGAGCTACGCCGCCCTGCGGCGTGGCGAGACCACCGATGCCTGACCCTGGTCGCGGCGCCGCGACCCCCCCGGTCCCGCGGCGACTCCGATGAGCGGCGCCCCCACTTCCGACACCGCCCAACTCGAACGCCCCGACCGCGTCGACGCCCTGATCGACTTCCTCGCCCCGACCGTCCAGGCGATCCTGGGGCGCCTGGAGGGGGGGGAGTTCACCACCGGCGAGTTCATCGCGCTGATGCGAAGCGACTCCGCCGCCGCCGCCGCCTACGACGAGGCGATCCGGCGCTGGGGCGAAGGAGAGCGCTACGCCAAGATGGTCGTCCATGGACAGGTCGTGCCGGTCGCCCTCCGCCGCTCCGGTCTCGTCGAGTGGCTCGGCTTCGCCTACGGCGAGGAGGACCCCTACGCCGTCCCCGCCCGCTGGCGTCTCCTCGACACCACCGGCGACGACCCCTAATCGCCATGGCTGCGCGTTGGTCGTCCCCTGGGCTGCGGCTCTCGTGCCGGAGCGCTCCGTCGCCCCGGCCCGCTCCGACCATCGACATAAACCCGTTTGCCGCCTACCATATCCCTCGACTCGGAGTCGCGTCGGGAGGACACCGGGTCGACTCGCGCCTTCCCTCTCGACGCCACCACGGAATGGACCTGCCGCATGCGCCAGACCCAACCTGGGTGGGGGGCCTTCCTCCACCGTCTGCCCGACTCCGACGGCGACAACGACCGCGGTCAGGGCAATTGTTCCACCCGTTCTCAGCGCCCTGGCTCGAACCCCTCGAATCGGAACTCGGGCTCGAACTCGAAGTCCAATTCCGGTGGCTCGGGCGGGTCAGGCGGCCAGGGCAACCAGGGCGGTCCGAACGGCGGTGGTCCGCGCCGCCCTCGAATCCCACCCTGGGTAATCGGGCTGATCTTCGTCGCCCTCGTCGCCTACCAGGCCTACGCGATCTGGGGGCCGAACCGATCCGAGCCCCGCGTCGAAATTCCCTACTCGGCGGTCGAGTCTCTGATCCGGGACGGCAACGTCCAGAGCGCCACCCTCTCCGACAACGAGATCGAAGTCGATCTCAAGCAGCCGATCATCTGGGACCGGGAGCAAGAGCGCATCGTCACCGACGGGCGTGATGTCGAGGGCGACCAACGCGTCACGGAGGAGAACTTCCGAGCCAGTTACCTGGCAAGCATCGACAACCCAACCCTCCTCCCGCTGCTCAGCGAGCAGGGGGTCAACGTCAGCTTCGACACCAGCGGCGACTCGATCTTCACCACGCTCCTCTTCAGCTTCCTGCCGTTCATCTTCATCATCGGCCTGATCGTCTTCATGGGCCGCCAGATGAGCCGTGGCCAGCAGAACGTCTTCGGCTTCGGCCGCTCTCGCGCCCGCCAGCACGACCCCGAGCGGCCGCAGGTCACCTTCGCCGACGTCGCCGGCGAAGACGAGGCCAAGCGCGAGTTGACCGAGGTGGTCGACTTCCTCCGCAACCCCGCCAAGTACCACCAGCTCGGCGCCCGGCTCCCCCGCGGCGTCCTCCTCGTCGGACCGCCTGGTACCGGCAAGACGCTGACCGCCCGCGCCGTCGCCGGCGAGGCCGGCGTCCCCTTCTTCAGCGTGTCGGCCTCGGAGTTCGTCGAGATGTTCGTCGGCGTCGGCGCCAGCCGTGTCCGCGACTTGTTCGACAAGGCCAAGCAGCACGCCCCGGCGATCATCTTCGTCGACGAGCTCGACGCGCTCGGCAAGGCGCGCATTCAGGGGCCGATGGGGGGCCACGAGGAGCGGGAGCAGACCCTCAACCAGCTGCTCGCCGAGATGGACGGCTTCGACGGCCGCAAGGGGGTGATCATCATGGGGGCGACCAACCGTCCCGAGGTGCTCGACCCCGCCCTGCTCCGCCCGGGCCGCTTCGACCGCCAGGTGCTGGTGGACAAACCCGACGTCCGCGGACGCGAGGAGATCCTGCGGATCCACGTCAAGTCGGTGACCCTCGCGCCGAGCGTCGACCTCAAGGTGATCGCGGCGCGGACCGCGGGCTTTGCCGGCGCCGACCTCGCCAACCTGGTCAACGAGGCGGCGCTGCTCGCGGCCCGGAAGGACAAGACCGCCGTCGAGATGAAGGATTTCGAGGAGGCGATCGACCGGCTGATCGCCGGGCTCGAGAAGAAACGGGTGATGAGCCCCAGGGAGCGGCGGATCGTGGCGTATCACGAGTCCGGCCACGCGATTGTCGCCAGCGTGCTGCCCGGGCTCGACCCGGTCCACAAGATCTCGATCGTCCAGCGCGGCTTCGGCGCCCTCGGCTACACCATGCAGCTGCCGCTCGAGGAGCGCTACCTGCTGACCCGGGAGGACCTCTCCAGCCAGCTGGCGGTGCTGCTCGCCGGGCGCACCGCCGAGGAGATCGCCTTCGGCCACCTCTCCACCGGCGCCCAGAACGATCTTCAGCGCGCCACC
>JBBSNJ010000058.1:0-9532 GCA_038232775.1 Thermomicrobiales bacterium | reverse complement strand
CGGAGTCGTCCGGCAGGAGCCCGACCGCCGCCGAGCCGGGGACGAAGTAGGTGGTGGCTCCGGCCGGCAGCACCGTCTCGACGAAGACGTAGTCGCCGAAGGGGAGGTCGTCCCAGACCCGGCTGTTGTCGGGACCGGCCTCGGCGTCCGCCAGTCGCAGCGGCGCGGCGAGGCCGCCGCCGGCGAGGGTGGCGGCGACGAAGGTGCGGCGGGGGCGGCAGGCGGCGGGGTCAACGTCGGCGACGTCGGACCCCGGGCAGGCGAGGGGGCGGACCGTGATCGAGCCGGTCGTTCCCGCCGCGGCTGCGGCGCGGGGGGTCGCGGCGCGCGGGGCGTCGCCGCCGATGGCGTAGACGTCGAGGCGGAAGGCCGGCGCCGCCTCGCTCAGGCGGAGGCGGTAGCCTCGGTCGGGAGCGACGGCGTAGCCGGCCTCCGGCGGGCCGCCGATCCCAGGCAGACCCGGCACGAAGAAGCGGCCGAAGCCAGTATCGAGCCCGACCGCGCGCAGGGCGTAGTCGCCGAAGGGGAGATCGGTCCAGACGGGCACCCCGTCGCTCCCCGCGGCTGGCCGCGGCGGTCGCGGGTTCCCGCCGTCGAGGTCGGTCAGGCGAAGCTCGACCGCCCCGGCGGCGCGCGGGCAGCGGTCGGGGGTTGCCTCGGCCGGTTCGACGTCGGTGGGGCAGGCGTGGACGATGGCGGTGACCGCGCCGGCGGACGCGGCGCCCGGAGGAGTCGTCGTCACCGGCGTGGCGACCGCCACCGGGGTGCCGGCCGGCCCCTCGGCCAGGCCGAGGCCGACGACGGCGGCGAGGAACGTCGCCGGGGCTTGACCGGAGCCGGTCAGCTCCAGCGCGCCGTCGAAGGCCGCGGCTTGCCCCACCCGGAGCGTGGTCGCCTCGGCTTCGCCGTCGCTCGCCTGGACGTCGATCGCGCCCAGGGTGGCCACGACCAAGGTCGGTGCGTCGCCGGCGGCGACGGTGGTGACCTCGCCAGGGGTGAGCCGATCGCGGACCAAGGCGAGATTGCGCTCGCCGGCGGGCGCGGGGAAGGGGTCGCTGGTGAAGACGGGGATGCGGCCGCCGGACGGTGGGGCCTCCTCGGCCGCGGCGGCGGCGGGGATGAGCTCGATCGCGAACGAACCGGCCGGGCGTTCGCCGGCGGCGACGCGGCGGAGTTCGGCCGCGCCGGCGACGAAGGCGGCTTCGCCGGGGGCGAGCAGGGCGCGGCGCCCTGCGGGGTCGCCGTCGAGCAGGAGGCTGCCTTGGTCGCCGACGGCGAAGCCGGCGCCGTCGCGCTCGGCCGTCGCCGGGGCGCCCGGTTGGAGGGTGCGGTAGGTGACCCGCCAGGCGGCCGAGCCGGTCGGGAGGACCGCCAGCCCGGTGGCGACGACCTGGGCGTGGCCGCTGGCGGGCGAGACGGCGGTCTGCGGGGGCGGGTTCTCCTGGGCCGGGGCTGGGTCCTGCGCGAGGGTGGCGACGGCCCAGGCACCGGGCGTCCCGAGCAGGAGCAGGAGGAGCGAGCCGAGGGCGGCGAGCCGCCACCCGCCGCGGCGTCGGACGTCGAGCGACATCGATGGTCCCTCCAACGGGCGGCTGCGGGGCCGCGGCCGTGCGCGCGGGGGCCGATGCGGTCGGCCTCGAGTGCCGATCGCGGTGGCGGTCGAACCTCCGTGCCGGAGGCGCGGTTGGCGGGGAGACGATGCTACCGCATCGGCGGCGGTCGGGGCCAGCGGGGGGCACCGCGGGGCCGGGGTCAAGTCTGGGCTCCCCGTCCAGTGGAGCCGCCTCTCTGCCGCGCGCGGCAGGAATCGTTCGATGCCGTCAGCGCGGGGGTTCGGGGCGGGGACGGCCCGCCCGCCCCAGGAGGCGGGCCGCCAGGCCGGGCTTCTTGGGGGGCTTGGCGGCATCCTCCAGGCGGCGGCGGAGGGCGGGGTCGAGCCGCTTGCGGTCGGGGGCGAGCAGGGTGGCGCCGGGGGGATCGCCGGCGGGCGCCTCGGGGACGACGACGTCGAGCGCCTCGTAGAGACCGAGGCCGCGGTCGGCGGCGTAGGCGGTCGCCTCCATCAGCAGCCCGAGGATGGCCGGGCCGTCGAGTTCGGCCTCGACCAGGCGGCGGATGAGGCGCTCGGCGCGGGCGTCGAGCAGCGTCCGCAGCTCGGGGACGAGGCGGGCGGGGACGTGGGCGCCGCCCATCAGGCCGGCGCCGGGGTCGAGCCGGATCGGCATCGCCCGCGCGGCGGCGGTCGGCAGGCCGACTTCCCCGAAGAGGCGGGAGGGGGGGCGGAGCAGCATGCCGAGCCCGCGGTCGACCCGGGCCTCCCAGAGGGAGAAGCTGGCGCTGGGGAGGAAGAAGGTCGGGTGGGCGGTGGCCAGCAGTTGGGCCAGGCCATAGCTGACGGCGTTGGCGCCGCTCTCGCGGCCGAGGAGCGCCCCGGCGTAGCCGCGGCGGGCCGAGGCGAGCAGGCGCCGGCTCCACTCCGGGGCGGCGGGGAGCAGGAGGTCGGGCTCGCCGTCGCCGAGGACGGCGCGGGCGTAGCGGTCGAGGACGACCGGATCGAGCGGGTGGAGGGTGGAGAGCTCGGGCATTGGGACCTCGGGGGGCGGGGGGGCGGGCGGCGGCGGGCTGGCGGGGATGATCGCACGTCGGGGGCCGCGCCGCCGGCAGGGCCGGCGCGGCCCCTCTCCCACCGGGTCGAGATCGCCTCGGGGGAGCGCGGACCGGGCGGGCCGCAGAGGGAGGACCGCGCCGCCTCCTCGTTCCGGGGAGCGGCCGTCGTCAGGTCGTCGTCGGTCGGGCAGCCAGCGGGGCTGGGGCCGGCTCGGGCGCGGGCAGCGGCTGACCCGAGAGGAGCTGGTAGAAGAGGGTGCCGCCGACGACGGCGAAGGGGTGGGTGACGGCGTAGACGAGGCCGGCGAGGCCGTTGACGAGGTCGAGCGGGGCGTCGAGGAGGACGAGGACCGCGATCGCGAGCAGTGGCCCGGCGGCGGCGCCGACGACGACGATCACCAGACCGACCGCCATCGTTCGCCACCAGTGCCCCCGCACCGCGCGGGCGCTGGCAGAGAGCGCCGCCCGGCCGTCGGTGGCGCGGTCGAGGACGATCGTCTGGGCGAAGAAGCCCCATCGGACCGCGGCGTAGAGGGCTAAGGGGAGGCCGACCACGGTCAGGGCGAGCACGGTCACGACCACCGCCAGCCGGAGCGCGGCCCCCGCGATCGGCCGGAGGTTGTCCCAGACGGCGGCGAAGGCGCGGGAGGCGGTCGGCCGACGGCCGGCGCGGACGTCGGCCGTGGCCTGGACCACGGCCGGGCCGACCAAGGCGAGCATCGCCAGGTGGGGCAGATTGGCGAGGAGGAGGGCGAGCACGGCCGGGAAGATGGGCGCCCGGTCGGTGATGGCGAGCAGCGCTTCGCCCGGGGGATTGGTCGTGATCAGCCCGTGCAGGGCGTTGGCGGCGAGGCCGATCGGGACCAGCACCGCCCCGATCCGCAGGAACGTCCCGGGGTGGCGCGACCAGATCCGCCAGGTCGCCGCCAGGATGGGCCAGGCGAGGCGGACGAACCAGGCCGTCAGCGCGAGGAGGATGAGGAGGAGCGCGACGACGAGCCGGGGCCGCAGTTGGGCTTGGGCGAAGATGTCGGAGGCGACGCGGGTCGCGGCGCAGAAGACCGTGGTCGGGCCGGGGCCGACCGCGTCCTCCTCCTGGAGCTTGAGCGAGGCGTCGCGGAGACCGGCCTGCCAGGTGATCGGGCGCCGCCAGCGGTCGTTCAGGTTCGGTCCCTGGGGGCCGTCGTAGACCCAGATCTCGCGTTCGCCCCAGTGGCCGCCGAAGGTGGCCCAGGCGAAGGGGTCGTCCGGGCCGGTGATCGTGTCGGGCACGTAGCGGACTTCCGGTTCGATCCGGACCCACGGACCGGTCGTGTTGTCGCAGCCGAGTCCGGAGCCGTTCTCCCCCCAGCCGAGCCAGACGCCCGGGTCGTAGTAGTTGCCGTGGGAGCCGCGCGAGGGGTAGGTGACCGGCCGGCCGTCCTCCTTGCGCAGCTTGGCCCCCGTCCAGGGGGCGGTTTCGCCCCCTTTGTGCTGGGAGAAGGCGACCTCGACCGGCTCCGCCGTCAGCGCCTCGGCGGCGTCGGCGGCGTCCCAGCGGAGCTGGATCATCTCCCAGTCGCTCTCGTGCTTGTCGTTGAAGTCGTTGAAGTAGTAGAAGAACCAGTACTGGAGGGCGAGGCCGGGCTGGCCGTCGACTGTCTCGGTCGCGACGTGGGCGTAGACGACCGGGTCGGCGCCGAGGGCGCGGGTCAGGCGGTTGGCGTGCCGCTCGTAGGAGCAGGCGGGTTCGCGGGGGTCGCCGGGGAGATCGAGGTAGGCGTCGGCGCCGGTCTCGGCCGAGCCGCCGGCGAGGTCGCCGGGCGCGAGGTTCCGCTTCGTCTCCTGGCGGCCGGGGAACTGGCGGAGGACGACGTCGGGGTCGCCGAAGATCAGGTCGACCGGGGCCGGGAGGTACGACTCGCCGCCGGGGTCGCAGGGGAAGTCCTGCCGCTTGAGGTAGGCGATCGGGGCGTACTTCTGGGCGAGTTGCTCCTCGGGCGAGCGGGCGGGGGCGGCCTCTTGGGCGGCGGCCGGAAGGGGGGCGAGCAGCGTCGGGAGGAGGGCGACGAGGGCGAAGATGGCGGCGCCGGCGACCGAGCGCGTGATCTGCCCAACCCCCCGGCGAGGCCGAGCGCCGGCGCCCGCCCGCGGCGGGCGGCCACCGGGCGCGGGGCGCCGTGGATCACCGCGGTCTGCGGGAGAGTTGCCGGCGCCGATCCAGGTAGGGGCGCTGCTCGCTGCGTCCGTCGGCCGGGGGCCGACCATCGACGCCCCAGGTTCCTGATCGTGAGGGATGACGGCCCTGCTCCCCAGGGCTCTCGGGGGTCGGGGCATCGGGCGGGCGGATGGCTTGGCCCCGACTTCTCGGGTCGAGCCGACGAACCGGCCGCCGCCGCGCGCCGGGGCGCGGCGGTGTGGCCTCGACCGGTCTCGCCGGGCCGATGACCCACCGCGGGATCGACCCCGGCGCGGCTCGGCCGGGAGGGGGTCGTCCCCCCCGGCCACGGTGGCGCAGGCGCCGCGGCGGGGGGTCACGCGCAGGCCGCGCGGACCGCCTCGACGGCGCGGTCGCAGTCGCCCCGGGAGACGTCGAGGTGGGTGACGGCGCGGATGATCGTGTCGGTGCCGTAGCCGCCCATGCGGACGCCGCGCTCCTCGATCGCCTGCCCGACCTCGCCGGCAGTGCGGCCGGTGCCGGCGACGTCGAAGAAGACGATGTTGGTCTCGATCGGGTCGTGGAGGAGGCGGACGCTAGGGATCGTCGCCAGCCCGTCGGCGAGGACGCGGGCGTTGACGTGGTCCTCGACCAGGCGGTCGACGTGGTGCTGGAGGGCGTAGACGCCGGCGGCGGCGATGATCCCAGCCTGCCGCATGGCGCCGCCGAAGAGGTGCTTGAGCAGGCGCGCCCGCTCCACGAACGCCTCGCTGCCGGCGAGGACGGCGCCGACCGGGGCGCCGAGGCCCTTCGAGAGATCGAGCCAGACGGAATCGGCGTAGCCGGCGTCCTCGGCGGCCGGGATGCCGGTGGCGACGGCGGCGTTGAGGAGGCGGGCGCCGTCCATGTGCAGCGTCATGCCGTGCTCGTCGGCCAGGGCGCGCAGCTCGGCCAGCGTCGCCAGCGGCCAAACCTTGCCGCCGCCGTGGTTGGTGGTGTTCTCGACCGAGATCATCGCCGTCCGGCTGGCGTGGGTGCTGCCGGGGTTGAGGAGGGGGCGGACGAGGTCGGCGCCGAAGACGCCGCGCTCGCCGTCGATCGGGCGGAGCATGACGTTGGCGAGCCAGGCGGGGCCGCCCCCTTCGTGCAGGTTGGGGTGGGACCGGCGGTCGAGGATGACCGCCTCGCCGCGGCCGGCGTTGAGGCAGAAGGCGATCGCGTTGCACATGGTGCCGGAGGGGAGGAAGAGGGCCGCTTCCTTCCCGAGCAGGTCGGCGCTCAGCCGCTGGAGGAGGGTGACGGTCGGATCCTCGCGCCGCTGCTCGTCCCCGACCGGGGCCTCGGCCATGAACTGCCGCATCTCGGGGGTCGGGCGGGTCGCGGTGTCGCTGGAGAGGTCGATCACGGTCGAGTCCTTCACGGAGTGGGTAGTGGCTCGTGGGCAGTGGGCAGTGGGGGCAGTCGTCGTCCTGGCGTCGGGCGCCGTTCTACTGCCCACTGACTACTGACTACTGACTACTAGAGCGGCAGGCCGCAGTTGCCGATGCCGCCGGTGTAGCCGCCGATGAAGGCCTGGGCGCGGTCGTTGCCGGAGCCGTGGGCACCGGGGGCGTCCTGGGGGAGCCAGGTGGCGTCGCCGCTCTGGGCGCTGACGCTGACCGCCTGGATGATGGAGCTGGTGTCGATCACGCCGCGGGCGGCGGCGTCTTGGGTGTAGGCGCCGGCGAGGCAGTCGGCCTGCTGCTCGAGCTGGTAGCTGGGCTGGTAGAAGGCGCCGGCGAGCCATTGGACGTGGTGGCCCCACTCGTGGGCGACGATCGTGACCAGGGCGAAGGGGTCGCCGGCGGCCAGGATCTCCTGGGCGATCGGGGCCGAGTAGTAGATCGTGCCGTCGAGCGGGCAGTAGCCGGCGATGATCCAGGGAGAGAAGACGCCGCACTCGGTCGCGAGATCGCTTTCGATCGGGACCACGCCGGGGGAGGAATAGGGCGCGCCGCTGGCGGCGAAAGAGGCCGCCCAGAAGGCGTCGATGTCGGCTGCGAAACCGGCGCTCCCCGATTGGGCGGCGACCCCCGGCACACGGAGCACGACGACGAGCAGCGCGACGACGAGCGTCGTCCGGAAGCGGTACATCGATTCCTCCCCGATTCCCCGAACCCCAGAGCCCCGAGCGGCGCTCCCGCAGCGTGCTCGGCCCGCGCCCATTCTACATCGCCGCCGGTGCCCGATCGGGGCCGCGCGGCCCCGAGCGGCCGCCCGGTCGTGCGCGGGGTCGCGCGCCGCGCGGCGCTGGCCGGGGCCGGCTCAGCCGGCGGTGGGGACGACGACCTCGCGGCCGGTGCGGGCCGACTCGACGATCGCCTCGGCGACGCGGAGACCGACGACGGCGTCGGCGACGGAGGCGACCGGGGAGGGGGCGCGGTCGCGGACGCGGGCCAGGAAGTGGGATACCTCCTCGCGCAAGGCGCCGGCGATCTGGCCGTGGAGCTCGGGCCAGAGGCCGGCTTCCGGCTGGGCGGTCAGCTCGGGCGACCAGAGGGCGAGACCGGCGTCGAGCAGACGGAGGCGGGCGGTCCGGTCGCGGCCGACCACCTCGAGCTCGGCGTCGATGGTGCCGTGCCAGTCCGGGGTCAGGACGTTGGCCGGGGCGCCGGCGGGGACGAACCAACTGGTCTCGAGCAGGCCGACGGCGCCGCCGGCGAATCGGAGCAGGGCGAGGCAGGCGTCCGGATAGCGCCGGCCGGAGAGGTTCCGCTCGACGGCGTAGACGCGGTCGACGGCGTCGGCGGCGTACCAGAGGAGGAGGTCGAGGTCGTGGATGCTCGTCTCGGAGACGGGGTGGATCCGGTCGCCGTAGGCGGGGAACCAGGCGCGGGAGACGTTGCGCTTGGCGCGGAGGGTGACGAGGGGGCCGAAGCGGCCGGCGGCGATCTCCGCCCGGAGGAGGGCGTGCTGGGCCTCGAACCGGAGGAGGAAGCCGACCTGGAGCGGCAGGCCGGCCCGCGCCGCGGCGTCGGCCACCTGCCGCCCCGCCTCGTGGCTGGTGGCCAGCGGCTTCTCGACGAAGACCGGGAGACCGCGCCCGATCGCGGCCAGGGCCTGCTCGGCATGGAGCGGCTCCGGCGTGACGATGACGACGGCGTCGAGGCGGTCGGCCGCGCCGTCGAGCATCGCGCCGAAATCGGCGTAGCGGGCGCCGGCGGGGACGGCGTGGCGGTCGGCGACGGCGGCGAGGACGGCCGGGTCGGGGTCGCAGAGGGCGGCCAGCCGGACCTCGGGGAGCTGGCCGAGGACGGCGGCGTGGAGCTGACCGAAGCGGCCGAGACCGGCGAGGGCGACGTTGAGGGGGGGCATGGGGCGGCCTCCGGGAGCGAGACGGGGTCGGGGAGCGCGCGGTTGGCGTGCCCAGGTGGAAGGCGCGGGCCGGACGGAGGAACCCCAGCCGGGACCGATGGCCTGGACCGGAGCCCCGGATCCGATCCGGGTTCTCATACGGAACCCGGGTGATCAGTTGCGTCTGCCGGAGCGAGGGGCGCCCCCCCCACCCCCACACCCCCGCGGGCCGGGAGGGGGGGCGCGAAGCGCTCGCGTCCCGAGCGGTGGGGAGTGGGCCTGGAGGACGCCCCCCTGTCGCGTCGAGGCGCCGGAGGTCGAGCCCGAGCCCTCAGCGGTGGGCCTCTGTCGCCCCCGGCCGCGGCGGCTCACGGCTATACTTCCCGCCGCGGGACGGGCCCCGTCGTGACCGACCGGGCGGCCGATCGCGGCGGCGCGGGCGGCGGGGGCGATGGGCGAGTATATCCGGCAGGTGCGGGGGTTCCGGCGCGACATCAAGCTCTTCCTCCTCTACAGCCTGCTCGCGAACGTCGGCTTCGGCGTCTTCCAGTTGATCTTCAACCTCTATCTGACCGCGCTCGATCTGCGCGAGGACGACATCGGCGCCTTCAGCGCGGCGCAGACGCTGGCGATGGCGGCGGCCGCGGTCGGGATGGGGCCGGCCCTCGCCCGCTTCGGCATCTGGCGCTGCGTGGTCGGCGGCGTCTCGGTCTTCCTCGGCGCCTCCTACGGGCTGGCGTTCGCGGAGCGGCCGGCCGTGCTGCTCCCCCTCTCGGCCGTCTACGGGGTCGGGTTGGCCTACCTGTTCACGGCGACGATGCCCTTCATCATCGAGTGGGCGCGGGCGGACCAGCGGCAGTACGTCTCGGCGGTGGCCTTCTCGGTCATCTCCCTGGCCGCCACGATGGGGAGCTTGATCGGGGGATTCCTGCCCGACCTGCTGCCGGCCGGGGACGTGGCCCGCTTCCGCTGGACGCTGATCGCCGGGACGACGATCGGGACGCTCGGGCTGGTGCCGCTCTTCCTGATGGGGCCGGCGCGGCGGGGCAGGGCCCCGGCCGACCCGACGGCGCTGCGCGAGGCCGAGGGGGACGCGGCCAAGCGGCAGGTGCGCAAAGACACCTCGGTCTTCGTCCTGATCGGCGGCCTGATGGCGCTCGGGGCGGGGATGGTGATGCCGTTCTACAACGTCTTCTTGACGACGCTCGGGGCCGACGCCCGGCAGGTCGGGCTCGTCTTCGCTCTCGGCGGCTTGAGCGCGGCCGTGATCGGGCTCGGGGCGCCGGCGGTGGCCCGCCGGTTCGGGGCGCTGCGGGCGGTGGTGCTGGTCCGGCTCGCGGTGGTGCCGTTCTACCTGGCGCTGATCCTGTTCCCGGCCTACGGGGTGGCGATCGTCGCCCACCTGGTGCGGCAGACGAGCATCAGCATGGCCTGGCCGGTCGATTCGACCTTCAT
>JBBSNJ010000057.1:0-9578 GCA_038232775.1 Thermomicrobiales bacterium | reverse complement strand
TGGCGTCGCCGGCGAGCCACCCCCACGAGGCGTAGATGCCGTCGGCGAGGGGAACGAGCTCGGGCGGGGGCGCGCCGTTCGCGGTCGGGAAGCCGATCGTGCGGCCGAGCTTCTGGCCGTGGATCACCTCGCCGCCGACCCGGAACGGGCGCCCGAGGAGGCGGCGGGCGGTCGCCACGTCCCCCCCCAGCACGGCCGTCCGGATCGCGCTCGAGCTCAGCGGCTCGCCCCCGAGCGCGACCCGCGGCACAGGGACGAGGTGGAATCCGAGGTCGCGGCCGATCTGCCGCAGCCGGGGCAGGTCGCCGGAGCGGTGGCGGCCGAGGGCGAAGTCGTCGCCGACCCACAGCTCGCGCAGCCCGGTCGCCGCCAGCCGGGCGAGGAAGGCCTCCGGCGTCTCGGCGGCGAGGTCGCGGGAGAAGGGGACGACGGCGACCGCGTCGACGCCGCAGCCGACCACCTGCGCCGCTTTCTCCTCGGCGGTGCAGAGGCGTCCGAGGAAGTGGTCGGGCCGGAGGACAGCGGCCGGCGGCGGCTCGAAGGTGACGGCCAGCGCCGGCAGCGCGAGCTGCTCGGCACGGTCGACGGTCCGCTCGATCAAATGGCGGTGGCCGAGGTGGACGCCGTCGAAGGTACCGATCGTGACGACGCGAGGCCGGGACGGGAGCGCGTCGAGGGCGATGCTGGGGGCGGCCGGCGCCCGCTCGCCGCCGGGGGCAGCGCCGGTCAACGGGTGCGGCATGGGAGAACCTTCGCCGATGGCGGCATCGGCCGAGGCGAGCGCACCGGCACCGAGCCCCGGAGTAGCCGGCGGCCTCCGGCCGGAAGGGGGCGCCGTCGCGGCCGACACGCTCCGCCGGGTCCAACTTGGCGGTGGGCGCCGGCCCCCGCCCGACCGGCGGCGCGGCTCACGCCCCACTCCCGACGACCTTGTGCGGGCGCCAGGCCAGCCCCGCCTCGTCGGCGACCCCGATCCCCAGCCAGTCGCCGCCGGCGTCGTAGGCGCGGACCCTGCCCTCGGCGCGACCGTGGGCGGGGATCGGGGTACCGCGGCCCCAGGCGACGCTCCCGGCCTCGTCGAGCAGGAGGGCCGGCCAGTCCGCGATCACCGCGTCGGGGTGGACCGCCAGCCGGGGCCAGGCCCAGGGCAAATCCGCCTCCGCCAGCTCGCCGAGGGTGACGGCGTCGCCGAGGGTGAAGGGGCCGGTGCGGAGGCGGACCAGATCGGCCAGGTGGGCGCCGACCCCGAGCGCCCGCCCCAGGTCGCGGGCCAGGGCGCGGACGTAGAACCCTTTGGAGCTGTCGATCAGGAGGGTGGCGGTCGCGCTGGCCGGTTCCCAGCCGACCAGGTCGAGGGCGTGGACCGTCAGCGGGCGGGGCGCCCGCTCGATCTCCTCGCCCCGGCGGGCCAACTCGTAGAGCTTGCGACCGCCGACCTTGATCGCCGCGTGCATCGGCGGCACCTGGGCAATCGGACCCCGGAAGGGGGCGAGGGCGGCCTCGACCATCGCCGCCGAGAGCCCGGCCGGGTCGGCGACGGCGGTGACGCGACCGTCGGCGTCGTGGCTGTCGGTCTCGACCCCGAAGGCGACCTCGGCCCGGTAGGTCTTGGATGCCGTGGCCAAGAACTCGAGGACCCGCGTCGCGGCCCCGACGGCGAGGGGGAGAACCCCGGTCGCGGCCGGGTCGAGGGTGCCGGCGTGGCCGATCTTGCGCTCGCCGAGAATCCGGCGGGCGCGGGCGACGACGTCGAAGCTGGTCAGGCCGGCCGGTTTGTCGATCACCAGGAAGCCGTGCAGGGAGGGCCGGCGCGGGGTCGGGCGCGGCGGGTCGGCGGCCGCCCCGTCAGGAGGCATCGATCGGGGATCCGGTGGCCTTCTCGCCGGCGGGGGGCGGCACCGGGATGGCGGCGGCGAGCTCGGCGACGCGGGCCAGGAACGCCTGCTTGTCGGCCTCGCCCCCCTCGACCCGGGCGCCGGCGGCGCGGGGGTGGCCGCCGCCGTCGAAGGCGGCCGCGATCGCCGAGACGTCGACCTTCTCCTCGAGCGAGCGGAGGCTGACGCGCCAGGAGCGGCGGTCCTCGTTCTGGTAGAGGATGACGGCCAGGCGCGACCCTTCGGTGCCGGCCAGGAAGTTGACCAACCCCTCGGCCTCGCTGATCTCGGCACCGCAGCCCTGGAGCCCCGCTTGGGTCAGCTCGGTCCAGATGATCGGCCCGGTCCAGTGGATGTTGCTCAGGGCGTGCGACCAGAGGCAGATCGTCGAGCGGGGCTTGAGGCGGAAGAGGGCGTCGATGATCGGCGACGGGGTGGCGCCGGCGTCGATCAGGTCGGCGGCGGTCCGCATCGTCCGCGGCGTGGTCGAGGGGGTGCGCAGGCCGAGCGTGTCGCCGTAGATGCCGGCCAGCAGGCACTGGGCGATGGCGGGGGTGGGGGCGACGCCCCAGGCGCGGAGGACTTCGGCCACGATCTCGGCCGAGGAGGATGCCTCGGGGATGACGACGTTGACGCCGCCGAACCGGTCGTTGGTGACGTGGTGGTCGATGTTGACGATCGGGACCCGCCCGTCGAGGCGGCCCGGGTCGTCCTGCGCGAAGTCGCCGAGGCGCTTGCGGTCGGCGCAGTCGATCAGGCAGAGGAGGTCGTAGGCGGGGAGCTCGTCCCGCCCGTAGCGGAGGACCGAGGCGGCCCCCGGCAGGAAGCGGAGGTTGCTCGGCAGGTCGCCGTCGCTGACGAGGACGTGGGCGGCGACGCCGTAGCCGGCGAGGGCGTGGGCGATCGCCAGCGGCGAGGCGAGGCCGTCGGCGTCGACGTTCTGGTGGGTCGGCAGGAGGACGGCGCCGGCGCCGCGCAGCCGATCGAGGGCGGCCTGGGCGGTCTCCCGGTCGACCTGCCACGGCTCGGCGGCCGCGGCCGGCGGCAGGAAGGCCGTGGGGTCGGTCGGGGGGGCGGGCATGATGGCGGTCACTCAGTCTCCTCCGTCTCGACGGCGGGGTCGGTCGCTGCGGCGGCGGCGGGCGGGAGGGGGGGACGGCGGGCGGCGGAGGCGGCCGTCGCCGCGTCCCGCTCGCCCACCTCGCGCAGAGCGCGGCCGATCTGGTCGGCGTACTCCATCGAGCGGTCGTCGCGGAACTCCAGATCCGGGATCTGGCGCATCCGGAGGCGGGGCCGCAGGTGGTGGCGGATGAAGCCGGCGGCGGAGCGGAGGGCGGCCAGGGTGGCCGCCCGCTCCTCGTCGCTGCCGAGCACGCTGACGTAGACGCGGGCCGAGCGCAGATCGGTCGGGACGTCGACCCGGACCACGGTGAAGAACCCGATCCGCGGGTCCTTCACCTCGCGCCGGATGATGTCGGTCAGCTCCTCGCGCAGGAACTCGCCGACCTGCTGGGTGCGCCTGCTCACGGCGACCTCCAGATGCCGGTTGCCAGGTATCAGTTGGCAGTTGCCAGTACGGAGCGCAGGGCCGATCCCGTACCGACAACTGACAACTGCCAACCGGCAACTACGTGCGGGCGACCTCTTCCCGGTGGAAGAACTCCATCTGGTCGCCGACCTGGACGTCGTTGAAGCTCTCCAGACCGAGGCCGCACTCGTAGCCGGACGCCACCTCGCGGGCGTCCTCCTTGAACCGCTTCAGCGAGCGGATCCCCCCCTCGTGGACGACGGTGCCGCTGCGCAGCACCCGCGCCCGCGAGTTGCGGGTCACCTTGCCGTCGAGCACGTAGAGCCCGGCGACGATGTCGCCGCCCGGCAGGCGGAAGGTGTCGCGGACCTCGGCGTAGCCGTCGGTCACGTCCTGGACGACCGGGGCGAGGAGACCGGTCATCGCGGCCTTCACCTCGTCGAGCAGGTTGTAGATGATGTTGTAGTAGCGGACGTCGACGCCGGTGGCGTCGGACGCCCGCTTGCCCGGCACGTCGGGCCGGACGTTGAAGCCGATGATGATCGAGCGGGTCGTCGCCGCCAGGCTGACGTCCGACTCGGAGATGGCGCCGGTGCCGGCGTAGGTGATGCTCAGCCGCACCTCGTGGTTCGCCTGCTGGGCGTCGTCGTTCAGCTTCAGCAGCGCGTTCTGGATCGCGCCGAGCGAGCCGGAGACGTCCGCCTTGAGGACCACCCGCAGCTCCTCGACCCCGCCCTCCTGGACCTGGTTCGAGATGTCGGTCAGCTTGAACGAGCGGTCGGCGCCGTTGAGCGACTCGGCCCGCTTCTGGGCGGCGCGGGAGTCGGCCAGGTCGCGGGCGACCTTCTCGTCGTCGAACGCCTGGAAGGTGTCGCCCGCCTGCGGCACGTCGAGCAGGCCGAGGATCTCGACCGGGTAGCTTGGCTCGGCCCGGCGGACGCGCTTGCCGCGGTCGTCGAACATCGCCTTGACCCGGCCCCACGAGGAGCCGGCGACGACGGCGTCGCGGAGGTTCAGCGTCCCGCTCTGGACCAGGACCGTCGCCACCGGGCCGCGGTTGCGGTCGATCTTGGCCTCGATCACGACCCCGGTCGCCGCCTTGTGCGGGTTGGCCTTCAGATCGTTGACGTCGGCGACGAGGCCGATCACCTCGAGCAGGTCGTCGAGCCCCAGCTTCTCGCGGGCGGAGACCTCGACGAAGGGGATGTCGCCGCCCCACTCCTCCGGCATCACCTCCATCTCCGAAAGCTGCTGCTTGACCCGGTCCGGGTTGGCCGCCGGCAGGTCGATCTTGTTGACCGCCACCACCAGCGGCACGTTGGCCGCCTTGATGTGGGCAATCGCCTCCCGCGTCGTCGGCATCACCCCGTCGTCGGCGGCGACGACCAGGACGGCGACATCGGGCGCCTGGGCGCCGCGGGCCCGCATCGCCGTGAACGCCTCGTGGCCCGGCGTGTCGAGGAAGGTGATCTTGCGGCCGTGGGCATCGATCTGGTAGGCGCCGATGTGCTGGGTGATGCCGCCCGCCTCCCCCTCGGCGACGTTGGCCGAGCGGATCGAGTCGAGCAGCGCGGTCTTGCCGTGGTCGACGTGGCCCATGATCGTGACCACCGGCGGCCGCGTCTGCGCGTTCGGGTCGTCGACCGCTTCCGCCTTGCGGCTCTCGAAGTCGGCGACGGCCTGCTGGACCACCTCCGGCACCTGCTCGCTGGTCTCCCAGCCGAGCGCCTCGGCCACCTTGGCGGCGGTGGCGTAGTCGATCTGCTGGTTGATGTTGGCCATCATCCCGAGCTTCATCAGCTCCTTGATGACGTCGATCCCCGTCGTCTGCATCTGGTCCGAGAGGTCGGAGACGGTCATCACCGAGGGGAGCGTCAACGGCTCGCGGACGACCGGCGCCGCCGCCCGCCGCAGGGCGACGGTGCGGGCGGCGGCGCCCCGTCCCTTGCCCCCCTTGCCGCCGCGGCGACCGCCGCCGGGGCCACCCCGGGCCGGGCCCCGCCGGGTCGCTGGTCCGCGCGATTGAAAGGTGTTCGCCATCGGGTTAGTGTCCTCCCGCGTTGGCCGACCCGGCCCCCGGCGCCTCGGCCGCGTCCCCGTCGAGGGTCGCGGCGTGGCGGCGGAGGGCGGCGGAGGCCTCGTCGTCGATCTCGGTCTTCAAGGCCCGGCCCAGGAGGTTGGCGCGCAGCGCCCGTTCCCAGCAGCCGGGCCGGTGGCAGAGGTAGGCGCCCCGCCCGTTGCGCCGTCCGGACGGATCGACCGCGACCTCCCCTTCGGGAGCGCGGACGATCCGGATCAATCCCCGCTTGGCGTCGTGCTCGCGGCAGGCGACGCACATCCGTTTCGGGACGTGCTTCGGCCGGGGGCCTTTCGCCGGGCGCTTGCCGCCGGCCTGAGCCGCCGCCGCCGGCGGGGCGGGGGCGCCCGTCGCCGCGGTCACCTTAGGCCTCCTCGGCGGTCGCGGCCGAGGCGACGCCCACCGGCTCGGCCAGCGGCTCGGCCACCGACGCCGGCTCCTCGCTCGCCGCCGACTCGCCCGCCGCCGATTCCGGGGAGGCCTCCTCGGGCGCCGCCGTCGCCGCCGCCGCCGGGGCGGGGGCGATCTCGTCGAGCGGCAGCAGGTCGCCCGACTCGTAGTCGAAGCGGGCGCGCAGCTCGCGATTGTAGTAGACCTCGAGCGCCGGACCGCGGAGGTCGACGTCGACGCTCATCCCGACCAGCTCGGCCGGCAGCGGGCCGAACGCCTTGTCGCGGACGGCGATCGTGCCGTCGGTCCGGACCAAGCGGGGCTGGCGGCCCTGCCAGGCGAGATCGTCCGGGGACCCGACCTCGGCCAGCGAGGCGCGGGCTTGGCGCAGCAGATCGCCGCCCGACTCGATCAGCGTCTCCGGGTCCTTGATGTCGATCCGCCAGCCGGTCAGCTTGAAGGCAAGGCGGGCGTTCTGACCCTCCTTGCCGATCGCCAGCGACATCTGGTCGGTCGGCACGATTACGGTCGCCACCCGGTTCGGCTCGTCGAGCGAGACGTTGCTCGGCTTGGCCGGGCTGAGCGCGTTCGAGACGAACTGGGCGGTGTCCGGCGACCACTCGATGACGTCGATCTTCTCGCCGTAGAGCTCGTTGACGATGTTCTGGATGCGGACGCCCCGGACGCCGACGCAGGCGCCGACCGGGTCGACCTTCTCCTGGCGGGCGGCGACCGCCACCTTCGAGCGCAACCCCGGCTCGCGGGCGACCTCCATGATCTCGACCGCGCCGCTGAAGATCTCCGGCACCTCCGACTCGAACAGGCGACGGATCAGCCCCGGGTGGGAGCGGGAGACGATCAACTGCGGGCCGCGCGGGTCGCGGTTGACCTCGACCAGCAGCACCTTGATCCGCTGCCCGGCGCGGTAGCGCTCGCTCGGGATCTGCTCGCGGGCCGGCATCACCGCCTCGGCCTTGCCCAGCTCGACGATCACCGCCCGCGAGTCGGCCCGCTGGACGGTCCCGTTCAGCAGCTCGCCCTGCTTGTCGTTGAACTCCTCGAAGACGGTGTCCCGCTCGTAATCGCGGATCCGCTGGAGAACGACCTGCTTCGCCGTCTGGGCGGCGATCCGGCCGAAGTTCTCCGGGGTCTTCTCGATCCGGATCTCGTCGCCGACCTGGGCACCGGGCAGCAGCGCCTGGGCCTCCGCCACGGTCACGTCGTTGAGCGGGTCCTCGACCTCGGCCACGACCCGCTTGAGGACGAAGACGCGCATCGAGCCGGTGCCGGTCTCGATGTCGACGGCGACCTCTTCCTCGGTGTTGGCCATCTTCTTGTAGACGGTCTTGAGGGCGTGCTCGACCGAGGAGAGGACCGCCTCGCGGGGGATGCCGCGCTCGGCGGCGATCTGGGCGATCGCGGTGTAGAAGTCGCTCTTCATCCCGCGCTCCTCCTTGAGAGCCTAAGCGGACGGAGGCGGGAGCGGAGGGGCGGGGGCGCGCTCGGCCGGGGCGCGGACCCGACGCTGCGGCCCAGGACCGGATCGGGGCGCGGACCCCGATCGTCGAACTCGATGCCTCTCACCTGCTGCCGTGACCCCTTAGACACAAAAGAACGCGGGCGCTGGACCCACGTTCGCAAGAGAGCTTGGTTCCGCGCGAAAGTATACCGCCGGCGGGGCCTCTCCGGCAAGGTCGGCGGGCTCGATCTCAGCCTCCACGCTCAGCCGACCGCGGTCGGGTTCGTCACCGCGGCGGGCAATTCTCCCGCCACGTCCGCCGGCCGGCGCCCCCGGAGGGGATCGCCCCGGCGCCACACCCTCGCCGGCAGCGGGAGCCGCCAATTGACGGACGACTGTCGGTCGTTTAGCTTTCCCGACACTCTCCGGCGAATCGATCAAGGACGATCGGCGCTGGTTGGAGCTGGCGCGAGAGGAGGAGCCATGAGGTCGTCACGGAGTTCGGCGCGGTGGGGCGGGCTGGCCGTCCTGCTGGTGGCGCTGCTGCTGGTCGTCCCGTCGGTGGTGGTCACGGCCGGGAGGGCCGCCGCCCAGGGCGAAGAAGGCGGAGTGCTGCGGGTCCACCACATCACCTACCCCGACGACTTCGATCCCCAAAAAAGCTCCTTCACGAACGAGATCGACATCCTGGCGCTCGCCTATGAAGGGTTGACCCGGCTCGACCAGAACCTCGACACGGTGCCCGCGGCGGCCGAGAGCTGGGAGTTCAACGACGACGCCACCGAGGTCACCTTCACCCTACGCGAGGGGCTCCAGTTCAGCGACGGCTCGCCGCTGACCGCCGAGAACTTCGCCTACGCCGTCGAGCGGACCTGCGACCCGCGAACGGCCGGCGAGTACCAGTCGCTCCTGTTCGAGATCGAGGGCTGCCAAGCCTTCTCCGAGGTCGGGATCGCCGGTGAAGGGACCCCGACCGCTCCGGTCGCCGAGGCGGACTACGAGGCGGCGGCCGAGGCGCTCGGCGTCGAGGTGGTCGATCCCCAGACCCTCCGGCTCAGCCTGACCAACCCCGCGCCCTACTACGCGACGGTCGCCGGCCTCTGGCCCTTCTACCCGGTGAAGGAGGAGATCGTCGCCCAGGATCCGGATAACTGGTGGCAGAACCCGGAGAACCACATCGGCAACGGGCCGTTCCGGATCACCGGCATCGAGGAGCAGCAGCAGATCACCTTCGAGGCCAACGAGAACTACTGGGACGGCGCGCCGATGCTCGCCGGCATCGAGTACGTCTACCAGGGCGAGTCGGCGGTCGCCCTCGAGGCCTACCGCGCGGGCGACCTCGACATCGTCCAGGTCGACCCCTCCCTGATCCCCCAGGTCGAAGGCGACTCGGAGCTGAGCCAGGACTACCTCGCCTACCCGGTCGCCTCGACCTACAACCTCGCCTTCAACCTGACCCAGGAGCCGTTCACCGACAAAGCGGTCCGCGAAGCGTTCTCCTACGCCTTCGACCGCGAGACCTACTGCTCCGTGATCCGCAACGGCGACTGCTCGCCGACGCTGACCTGGATGCCCGACGGGGTCCCCGGCGCGATCGAGACCGACCAGTACGGCTTCGATCCGGAGGCGGCCCAGCAGGCGCTGGCCGAGTCCTCCTACGGCAGCGCCGATGCGCTGCCCCCGATCACCCTCTACTACAACAGCGACGACTCGGCCAACACGGCCCGCGCCGAATGGGTCGCCGGCCAGTACCGCGACGTCCTCGGCGTCGAGATCGAGCTGGCTCCCACCGAGGGGACGACCCTGGTCGACCTCCGCAAGAACGCCGAGACCTTCCCCCAGGCGCTGCTGGTCGGCGGCTGGATCCAGGACTACCCGGACCCCCAGAACTGGCTCAGCGTCTACTGGAAGTGCGACGCGAGTTTCGCCCAGCGCTTCGGCTATTGCAACGAGGAGTTCGACAACCTCGTCCAGCAGGGCGACACGACCCTCGACCCGGAGGAGCGTCTCCCCTTCTACGAGCAGGCCGGCCAGATCCTGGTCGACGACGTGCCGGGGCCGTTCCTCTACAACCTGAACAACACCGTCGTCATCAGCGACGCGGTCGAGGGCTACACCCCGACCAGCCTCGACGCCGAGTGGCCGGGGCAGTTCACCTCGCTGCTGACGATCAACAAGACCGAGGACGCGGCGAGCTAGCGTCCAACGCACCGCCCGGCCGGGCGGTGCCAGCGCGTGGGGTCGGCCGGG
>JBBSNJ010000056.1:0-9663 GCA_038232775.1 Thermomicrobiales bacterium | reverse complement strand
CGCCCCCCCCCGCACGACGTCCACCCAGACCCCCGCCCGCGAGGCCCAGAACCTCGACGTGTCGAGGCAGCGATGATGGCCGCGGGCGTCGCGCGAGCGCGGCGCCCGCGGCCGTCGCCCCCGCGATTGTGGGAGGAGCGGTCGATGGCCATCCAGCTCCCAGCCGACGTGGAGACGAGCATCCGGCGGAAGGTCGCAAGCGGCGATTTCCCGGACGCCGCCGAGGTGGTCCGCGCGGCGCTGCGTCTGCTGGACGAGCAGGAACGCGACCTCGCGCCGCTGCGAGCGAAGCTGCGCGTCGACCTTGACCAACTCGACCGTGGGGAGGGCGTTGAGTGGACCCCCGCTCTGAGGGAGCAGATTCGTCAGGAGGCGGACGAGATGTACCGCCGAGGCGAGCAACCCGACCATGATGTCTGCCCCTGATTCAGCATGTGTCCTCATATCCAACGCTTGGAACGTCGTTGAACCCTATCTCGCCATGCCATCCTTGGAGATACAATCGTCACTCAGCCCTAGGAGACGGCAACTCCAGTGCGTCAGCGGCCAGCATTGAGAAGGAATCGGTGTTGGCGACAACGCGAGGCGATGGAATGATAAATTCGCTCATCGAAGACGCATGGCGCCTGTACCACCGGTCCGAGAACACACCATGTGTTGTCAAACCGTCGATCCCAATCTTGTACTTCGGTGACTGTGAGCGATATGCGCGGTCGCCGTTGAAGGTGATCACGGTCGGCCTCAATCCTTCGCGGCTGGAGTTTCCGGCCGACGGTCCGTTCAGACGGTTTCCGCAAGCGTGCAACCTCTATCCCGATGTCCTACACGGCTGCGGTTACCCGGAATACCTTGCCGCGCTGAATGACTACTTCCGCCGCGATCCGTACCTGGGATGGTTCGGGAGCCTGGAGCCGCTGCTAGAGGGCATGGAGGCCAGCTTCCGCGAGGGGCGGACAAACGTGGCGCTGCATACCGATCTCTGCTCGCCGCTGGCAACCGATCCGACGTGGAGCCGGCTGACCCACGAGCGATCTCTACTCGGTCCGGATGGGATCAAGTTGTGGCTTCGCATGGTCCGCCATCTTGTCCCCGATGTGGTCCTCGTCTCAGTCGCCCGGGAGCATCTGGCTGGCCTCGATTTCGTGCCGCTCGGTCCTTGGCAGACGATCTTCACCGTAGAACGTGCCAGGCCGTATCGAGTGGAAGCGCAGAGAGTCGAGACTGTTCCAGGCAGGACCGCCCTGGTCGTCTTCGGGCAAGCGTCCCAAATGCCGTTTGGGACGGTCAGCTTCGCGGACAAGCGCGAGATTGGACGAACCATCGCGGAGCAAGTCGGTGGACGATAGGGTTGATGTCGTCCAATTCCTCCACCCCGGCGGCGAGCACCAGCCGGACGAGGGACAGATGAAGGAGTGGAATCGCGACAATCACCGCCGAAAGTTCCTCAGGAGCCCCGGGCGGTTTCTTGAGACGGACGGACCTCGGGAAGGTGACATCGTCTTCTGGGGCGAGTGGGAGCCGGAGTCCGTCGTCGTGAGAGAGATCGATACTCCGCTCGCCGATGGCCCGCGCAGGATCTATGACCCGGATTTCGTGTTGCCCACCGCACCGGACGAGGACTGGTATCAGGGACGGCAAAACACCGACCCATTCGTGTTCGGGGATCGATTCCGCTATACTGGCTGCTTGCAGCATACGACGCGAGGTCCGACCCAGATGCGCTTTCTGGCGCGAGGATCGGTCATCCTGTTCGGGTCGTGCCTCCATGCATCGGAGTTCGTGGTCGACACCGTGTTCGTCGTTGCGGGACACATCGACCACACCAAGGAGGATTACCGGGACCGGCTGCGGGGTCGCGTCCCGGCGACCTATGAGGAGGTCACGCTCGGCCCATGGTATGCGGACCCGGACACCGCGGTCCGGAGTCACCGCCTCTACCTGGGCGCTACCTTCGATGCGCCCGTCGAGGGCATGTTCAGCTTCGTGCCGTGCCTGCCCTATGCGCTAGCACCGCGCGGGTTCGCGCGTCCAACGCTTCGCCTACCGGGAGTGATCACCGACTCGCACAAGCAAGGGAGGAAGCACAGCCCACAGGCAGGCATTGGCGACGTTGAATACCTTTGGAGCGAAATCGTTCGGCAAGTGACCGATCAGGGGTTGATGCTGGGTGTCGGTTTGGGGCTCCCACCACGCCGCCACCCCGGTGCAGACGACGGTTCGGACAAGAGCCTTGGTCGAGGAGCACCAAGCACGGCGAGGAACGGCTGTGCTCGGTAGCGGGTTGCCACCGGGTGTCCAGGACGATCGTGATCCCGCAACGGGTTGTCGACGGCCTTGGCTGTGCTCCCGCCCACCAATTTTTGTCCGACCGCCGCGGAGGTCGATTACGCTGGCGCCGTAGGGGCAAACGAATACGTCCTGACCCCTGGCGTCCGCGACAGCGCCACGTCGAAAGTCGCGAGTTCGTGGCCGCGCCGCTCGGAGTAGGCGGCGCCGAGGGCGTCCGGAAAGCTGAGCTTGGGGTGCGCTGCCCAGAGATCGAGCGCGTGGAGGCAGACATCCTTCGCCGAGAGGTGGCAGTGGCGCGGCCGGAGCAATGCCTTGAGCTTCGCGTTCACCTCGGCGCGAGGGAGACCGTAGCGGTGACGGTGCCAGAGGACGAAGACGACCTCGGCTAGGATCGCTTCTGAAGTGGTGATTTCCACCGCGCCGTCATCCATTGCCTCGAACAAGACCGTGGCTTGCGCCAGGCTTGCCTCATCGTGCGGGGTTGCGGGTTCGGCGAGATAGCGCAAGAACGTACTCGCGTCGACAAAGATCACTTCGTGCCCTCGCGCATCCGGCGGACGAACTCGGCGGCGTGGTCGTCCATCGCCTCTTCGATCAGGTCGCCGAAGTCGCCCTGCTCCCGACCAGCGAGGTGGGGCGGCATCGGGATCGAACCGCGCACAGAGCGGACGGTCGCCTCGACCCGCCGGACCACGGCGCGGTCCTGATCGTCGTCAACGACGATCGTCACCCGGTCGCCCGGATCAATCCCCATCCGCCGCCGGACCTCGACCGGTAGTGTCAACTGGCCCTTGCTGGTCACCGTCGCCACGTATTCGCGCATTTTGACCTCCTTACCCCGATGTCCATGTAAGGAACTATAGCAAAGGCAACTATTGATAGGAGTGGTTGGCGTCGAACTTCCTACCTCCTCAGATTTTGCCCAGGCAGTCCATAAACCTCGCCGCGTTGGCTTCGATCTCCTCCCTCGCCGGGGGCGGTTCTCGTCGATGCACGTCGTCACCACGACACATGAAGGAACTGTTTCGCTTGTCGGTTCAGGATAAACACCGTGCTAGACTCGCCGAGGCGCCGTCGCCAACCAGACGCATGACGCCGATCTGGGACGCGGCCGAGCCAACGACCTGATCACCAGCGGAAGAAAACAAGGGAGACCGCATGAGGCGAAGATACCGATTCGGGCCATCGACGCCAGCGATCGCCAGCCTGGCGACGGCGATCATGCTCGGGGCCGGGCCGGCCCTCGCCCAAGAGGCGACGGCCGGCGCCACTCCGGCCGCTTCGCCGCTGGCCTGCACCGCCGGCAGCATCGGCCTCGGCGACGCCTACTTCCCGACCCTCGGCAACGGCGGCTACGACGTCCAGCACTACGACCTCGACCTCGACCTCGACGGCGACGCCGGCGCCATCAGCGACGGCCGGGCGACGATCACCGCCCTCGCCACCCTCCCCCGCCTCTGCGCCTTCAACCTCGACTTCGAGGGCCTGACCGTCGACGCGATCACCGTCGACGGCCAGCCCGCCATCTACTCCCGCCGCGGCCAGGAGCTGACGATCGTGCCCGCGGCGCCGCTCACCGCCGGCACCGAGTTCGCGGTCGTCGTCGACTACGCCGGCACCCCGAGCGGGCTGGCGGTCGGTTCCGACGGCCAACCGCTGCCCACCACCCCGACCCCGTCCGACGCCGTCGCCGAGGCCGCCGTCGAGGAGGAGGACAACGCCGGCCAGCAGTTCGGCAGCGGCTGGTGGACGACGCCCGACTCGATCTTCGTCGCGGGCGAGCCGGCCGGGGCCGAGACCTGGTACCCGGTCAACGGCCACCCCGCCGACAAGGCGAGCTACACCTTCCGCCTGACCGTGGCCGACCCCTATCGGGCCGCCGCCAACGGCGTCCTGGTCGAGACGATCGACGAGAACGGCGCGACCACCGACGTCTGGGAAGCCCGCGCCCCGATGGCCAGCTACCTGGCCACCATCCACGCCGGCGAGATCGAGATCGAGGAAGGCGTCGGCCCGGGCGGCCTCCCGATCCGCAACGTCTTCGCCGCCAGCATCCCCGAGGCGGAGCGCGACATCTTCGATCGCTTCCCGGAGATGATCGCCGTCCTCGAGGGCTACTTCGGCCCCTACCCGTTCGAGGTCGCCGGCAACTCGGTCGTCGGCGTCCCGCTCGACTTCGCGCTCGAGACCCAGACCCTCTCGACCTTCGGCGCCACCGGCCTGCCGCCCGGCGTCCCCCTGCCGCCCGAGCTGCGCGCCCAGGTCGAGCAGGTGGTCGTCCACGAGCTGGCCCACCAGTGGTACGGCGACGCCGTCTCCCCCCTGAGCTGGAGCGACACCTGGCTGAACGAGGGCTTCGCCACCTACTCCCAGTCGCTCTGGCTGGAGGCGACCGAGGGTCCGGCCGCCCGCGACGCCCAGCTCGAAGGGATCTACCGCGGCCTCGAGACCGCCAACCGCTACCAGGACCCGGCGACCCTCGCCACCCTCTCCGCCGCCGACCTCCTGACCGACGTCGAAACCACGTTCGGCTCCGCCCCCGATGAATTCCGGCAGGGCTTCGCGGAAGCGCTCGGGGTCAGCGACGCCGCCGGCCTGGCCGACGTGTCGGCCGAGCGCGGTTTGGAGCAGTTGGCGTTGCAGGGCTTGCCGCCGGCCTTCTTCCCCGGCGACGCCGTCACCACCAGTGACCCCGGCCCGGACGCCCTCTTCTCCGTCAGCGCGATCTACCAGCGGGGCGCGCTGACGCTGCACGCCCTCCGCCAGGAGGTCGGCGACGAGACCTTCTTCGCCATCCTCCGCACCTGGCCGGAGCGCTACGGCGGCGGCAACGCGATCACCGCCGACTTCGTCGCCCTCTCCGAAGAGCTCGCCGGCCGCCAGCTCGACCCCCTCTTCGACGCCTGGCTCAACCAGCTCGCCCTCCCTCCCCTCAGCTTCGAGACGGGAACCGCCGAGGCGGGCGCGAGCCCGGTCGCGTCGCCGGTCGCCGCGTCGCCGGTCGCCACGCCCGTCGCCGGCTAGGAAACCGAACGATCCCGGGAGGCGGTGATGCGGGTCGCGGTCGACGCCGTCGGCGGGGATCAGGGCGCGGCGGTCGTCGTCCCCGGCGCGGTCGCGGGGGCGCGGCGGGCCGGGGTCGGGCTCGACCTGGTCGGGCCGGAGGCCGAGGTCCACCGCGCCCTGGCCGCGGTCGATGCCACCGGGGTCGACCTCGCCGTCCTCGACGCCCCCGAGACGATCGCGATGGACGAGCACCCGGCGCAGGCGGTGCGGCGCAAGCCGCGCTCGAGCCTGGCCGTCGCCCTCGAAGCGGTCCGCGACGGCCGGGCCGGGGCGATGCTCTCGGCCGGCAACAGCGGCGCCGCGATGGCCGCCGCCCTGCTCGTCCTCGGCCGCGTTCCCGGCGTCGACCGGCCGGCGATCGCCGGCCTGCTGCCGACCGAGCGCGGCCGCGTCCTCGTCCTCGACCTCGGCGCCGTCGCCGACCCCCGCCCCCCCCACCTCGTCCAGTTCGCCCAGATGGGGAGCCTCTACGCCGAGCGCGTGCTCGGTCTGGCGGCGCCGACCGTCGGCCTCCTCTCCAACGGCGAGGAGCCGTCCAAGGGGAACCAGCTCGTCCGCGACGCCTTCCCCCTGCTCCAGGCGGCGCCGGGGATCGATTTCCGCGGCAACGTCGAGGGGAAGGACCTGACCAAGGGCGTCGTCGACGTCGTCGTCACCGACGGCTTCACCGGCAACGTCGCCCTCAAGGTCGCCGAGGGGGTCGCCGCCCTCGTCGCCGAGGCGCTGCGCCAGGAGGCGACGGCGACCCTGCCGCGCAAGCTGGCCGCCCTCGTCCTCCGCCCCGCCTTCCGCGCCCTGCGAACCAAGCTCGACTACGCCGAGACGGGCGGCGCCCCCCTGCTCGGGGTCAACGGCGCCGTCGTCATCGCCCACGGCCGCTCGAACGAGACCGCGATCGCCAACGCCGTCGGCGTCGCCGCCCGCGCCGCCTCCGCCGACGTGGCGGGGACATTGGCGCGGCGGCTCGACGCGGGACCTCCAGCCGCGGCGGTCCCTCCCACGGCCAACGAGCCGCCGGACTGACACGAACGTCGGCTGGGCACGGCGCGTCCGCTCCCCCTCGCCTGCCGCGGCGGGAGCGGGGGTCGGGGAGGTGAGCGTCAACGCCGCCGGCACGGTGCCCGAACGCACGCGCTCCCGGATCCGCTCAGCACGTCCCGTGGTCGCGACCACTCCTACGGAATCCGGGTGATCAGTTGCGTTTTGCCGGAGAGAGGCCCTCACCCCCCACCCCTCTCCCGCGCACGGGACAGGGGCAAGGGGCCGGGGGAGAGGGCTTCTTTCCGGCAAACGGAAGCATTCCCTCGGATTCCGTGTGAAGGCTCCCCGCTCATGGCGCAGCGGGAGCGGAGCCGGGGATGAGGGCCGCTCTCCGGCAAACACAACGGATCACTGGATTCCGGATCACCCCGTCCGGAACGCCGGAAAACTCTGCGGCGAGAGCTGCTCCACGTTCCGCCCCGCCCAGTCGCCGCCCCCGATCCGCGGCCACATCCGCTCCCCGGCCGCTTGCAGGTCGCGCGCGAGCTGGTCGACGTCGATGCCCGGAATCTGGCGGTCCCGCATCACGACCTCGCCGTCGATCAGGACGGTCGCCAGATCCTCGGCTTGGGCCGAGTAGACGAGGTTCCGGATCGGGTCGCGGAGGGGGACCATGAACAGGCTCTCCCCCTCCCAGAGCAGCAGGTCGGCCTTGGCGCCAGGGGCGATCCGGCCGAGGTCGTCCCGCCCCAGCGCGGTCGCCCCGCCGAGGGTGGCGGCTTCGAAGACGTCGGCCGCGGTCGCCACCTCCGTCCGCCGGTCGACCACCTTGCTCAGCACCGCCGCCCAGCGCAGCGCCTCGATCATGCTCTGGGGCGCGGTGTCGGTGCCGAGCGTCATGTTCACCCCGCGCTCCCGGTAGCGGGCGAAGCTCTCCATCGCGATCCCGCGGCGGGCGAAGACCCAAGGGGCGTGGGCGACGCTGGTCCCGGTGTCGGCCAGGATGCCGACGTCGTCGCCGTGGAAGTTGGCCCAACTGCCGCCGGCGACGACGATCGCGTGGCCGAGGATCACCCCCGGCCCGAGGAAGCCGATCTCGCGCAGCCACTCGATCGGGGTCTGGCCGTGGCGGCGAGTCATCTCCTGGAACTCGACCACCGACTGCGAGGCGTGGAGCGTCATCGGCACCCCGAGGCTGGTCGCCGCCTGGCGCGACGCCCGCAACAGCGCTCCCGTGCAAGTGTCGATCTGGGACGGGCTAAGAAACCCCTTGATCCGGCCGTTCTGCTCCCCGTCGTGGCGCTCGATGAACGCCACCGCCTCAGCCAGGCCCCGCTCCCCGGCCGCCTCGTCCCACTCGTACTCCACCGTCCTCCCGTCCGCCGTGTACCAACGGCCGGAGCGGTACCCCTGGGCGACGTAGAGGCGCAGCCCGAACCGCGCCGCCTGCCGGATCGCCTCCTCCCCCTGGGAGCCGATCTCGAGCACCGTCGTCGTCCCCGTCCGCAGCAGCTCGGCCATCGAGGCCGCCAGGCAGGCGTGGGCCGCCGCCTCGTCCATCGCCGCCGAGCGGGCCGGTAGGTACTCGAACAGGCCGGAGAGGTAGAACTGGCGGCCCCCCATGTCCTCGACGAAGCTCTTGTCGAGCGGAGACTCGTAGAGGTGGGCGTGGGTGTTGACGAACCCCGGCGTCACGATCTGCCCGCCGGCGTCGATGACCTCGTCGACCTCCCCCTGGTCCCCCCGGTCCCCCCGGTCCCCCCGGTTCTCCTGGTCCCCCCGGTCCCCCCGGTTCTCCTGGAAGCTCCCCCGCGGTCCGACGTGGACGATCTCGCTCCCTTCGATGATGACTTCCCCGTCCCGCAGGTGGCGATGCCCCCCGTCCTGATACGCGATCACGTGCGACGCCTCGATCCGGATCCTCGCCATCGCCCATTCCTCCCCCGACTCCCACTCGTAGGACCCGCCCCGCGAGCCCGCCTCGACGCCCCGAGATTTCACCAGCCCCCGCCCCGCTCGGCAACACCCGAACGTCGGTTCGGAAAAATCCTTGACAAGCAGTCCCGGTCGTAGTACAAACGTTCGCAGGGAACCCCGCTCCCTCCCCGCCCCCGCCGACCCCCGATCCGCCCCGCCGCGGCGCCCCCACCGCCGCCGGATCGGCCCGCCGGTCCCCCCGCCAGGATCGGCTAGCGGACGCGCCACCCCGCCGCCCGCGCCGTCCATCGCCCCCGGGTCTCCACCGCGGACCCTTCGGCCCCGTTCCCAGCCCGCGCCATCGCGTCTCCGCCTACCCCGCTCCCGCCCGATCGGAAGCCCGGACGTGCCAGCGTGGCACGCCGGATGCGTTGTACGTACACATCAGAGCCGGCCCCGTCGGCTGCCGCTCCGCTCCCCGCCCCCCCCGCTTCCCCGCCACCGGTTGTTGCCAGGCTCGCCCGTCCGGGGGCGAGGGAGGGTTCCCCAGATGGATGCACGCCGCTCGCCGTTCGCTCACACTTCGACCTGGTCGTTCTCGCTCCTGCCGATCGTCACCGCCGTCGGCCTGCTCGGCATCGCCCTGCTCGGGCTCTTGGCCCGTCCCCTCGTCGCCGGATCGACCTCCGGCGCGTTCGTCGCCGCGTTCCCGGTCGCGTCCGAGTCCGCGGCGGCGATCCCGCTGGTGGCGGCTCCGGCCGTCGAGGTCGCCGGCTCGCTCGTCGCCGTCCAGGACGGTCTCCTTGGCGTCCAGGAACTGGGGACCGAGGCGCCGGTCGGCTTTCCGCTCGATCAGCGGCTCCAGGTCGTCCGCGACGGCCGACTCGCTGCCCCGACGGACCTCCAGCCGGGGGATCGCGTTCGCCTGACGGTCAACAGCGCGAACGGGCGCGTCCTCGCGATCGCGGCCGAGCCGTCCGCCGCCGCCGCCAACGCCGCCGCGCCCCGCCGCCTCCCGGCCCCCTCCGGCGCCGTCGCCGCGCTGGCCGCGGTCGGGTTGGTCGCCGCCGGCCTCCTCCTTGCCGCCCGCCTGCGTCTGGCTCGGCTCGCCCGCCCGACTGCCCAGCGGCCAGCGCTTGCCCGCCCCTCCGCTCTCCCCGACGCCCGCCGAATCGTCCCCGCCGACCGGGGCGATCTCGCCGCTCCGGAGCCACGCCAACGCCGAGCGGCCTAGCGTGGCTCGCTCCGGCAGCCTACCGACCCTCCCCGCCCGCTCCCCGAGGGCAGAACGGCCCGCCGACACCGTCGAGGCGGTTGCCGCGGCCACGGAGCCGGGCCGCCCCCGTCCCCCTCATGCGGAATCCGGGTGGTTGCTTCCGCCTCCCGGAACGCCCTCACCCCCGGCCCCCT
>JBBSNJ010000055.1:0-9705 GCA_038232775.1 Thermomicrobiales bacterium | reverse complement strand
TCACCTGCGACGGCTGGCGCGTCGGCTACCCCCGCTACCTCCTCTCCCGCCTGGCCCTGACCCGGGAATCGGTCGACGAGGCGATCGCGGCGGTGCGCGCCGTCCCCCGTGCCTCCTCCCGCAACCTGATCATGCTCGACACCGGCGGCACCGCCGCCGATCTCGAGACGACCCCCAGCCGCGACGCCCGCCTCGACCCGAGCGCCGGCCTCCTCGCCCACGCCAACCACTACACCGCCCCCGCCCTGCTCGCCGAGGAGCGCTCGACCGGCCGCCCCCTCGCCAACTCCCGCGCCCGCCAAGCCCAGATGGAGCGCCTCCTCGCCGCCGAGCGGGGCCGGCTCGACGCCGCCGCCATGCAGCGGATATTGCGCGACCGAGCCGGCGGCACCGACTCCCTCTCCCGCCCACTCGGGGACGACCCCGACTCCGACGTGATGACCTTCGCCTCGGTCATCGCCGAGCCGGTTCGCGGCCGTCTCTGGGTCGCGATCGGCCCCCCCCACGAGAACCCCTATCGCGCCTACGCGTTCGGTGGAACCACCGCCGACCCGGCTTCGGCCGGCTCGCTCGCGGCACACCCCGGTAGAACGGTCCGCGCTGTCAGTCAGGAGGACTCTCGATGACGCACCCCACGACGCCGTCCCCCGCCGCCCCGCGCCACGCCCTGCTCGGCCGCCGCCTCGACCGGCGCGGCTTCGTCGTCGGCTCGGCGGCGGTCGGTCTCGCGGCCCTGAGCCGGCCGCTCGACGCCGCCGTCCAGGCGACTCCCGCCGCCGGCGCCCCGACCGCCGGCGGCCGGGTGGTCGTCGGCATGATCCAGGAGCCGGGCCAGCTCAACGACTTCTTCAACGGCCAGTCCGGTTCGTTCATTTCCGTCCTCGCCGTCGACCCCCTCTTCATCCCCGACGCCGAGGGCGACTACCTCCCGGTCCTGGCCGCCGAGGTGCCGACCCTCGACAACGGCGGCATCTCGCCCGACTTCCTGACCATCACCTACAAGCTGCGCGACGGCGTCACCTGGTCCGACGGCGAACCCTTCACCGCCGAGGACATTAAGTTCACCTTCGACGTCTACCAAGACCCCGGCAGCACGCCGAGCGTGGCCGCCGCCTACGACGCCATCGAGTCGGTTACAGTGCTCGACCCCCTGACCGCCGAGGTCAAGATGACCGAGGTCAACCCCGGCTATCTCGAACTCTGGCAGAACGTCCTCCCCCGTCACCGGTTCGACACCACCGCCGTCACCATCGAGCATCCCCAAGCCCGCATCCCGCTCGGCACCGGCCCCTTCGTCATCGCCGACTGGCGGACCGGCGCCGAGATCCTGTTCGAGCGCAATCCGAACTACCGCGAGCCGAACAAGCCCTACCTCGACGGCATCACCGTCCGCATCACGCCGGAGAAGGAAGCGGCCATCGCCTCGTTCGTCGCCGGCGATCTCGACTACCTCTACTTCATCGTCACCGGCGACCTGCCGACCCTGACCGGGGCCGAGGCGGACGGCGAGGGGGTCGTCGTCGCCCTGCGCGAGGGGGGCGCCGCGGTCGAGTGGCTCTGGCTCAACCTCGGGACCGCGGGCAACCCGGACGAACCCCACCCGATCCTCGGCGACCCTTCCGTCCGCGAGGCGATGGACTACGCCATCGACCGCCAGGCGATCATCGACGAGATCCTCGGCGGCTTCGGCAGCCTGACCGGTTCCTTCATCTTCGCCGGCTGGGCCGCCGTCGACCTCCCCGTCACTCCCTACGACCCCGACCGGGCGCGGCAGATCCTCGAGACGGCAGGCTGGACCGAGGGCGACGGCGGCATCCGAGAGAAGGACGGCGTCCGTGCCAGCCTCCGCTTCCAAACGATCGCCGGTGACCTCACCCGCGAGCTCTACCAGCAGTTGATCCAGCAAAACCTGGCCGACGTCGGCATCGAGGTTACGATCGAGAACGTCCCCTCGAACACGATCTTCGGCTCCTACGAGGAAGGCGGGCTCCTCGCACGCGGCGACTACGATCTGGTGATGAGTCGCGACGGCTACGACGTCGAACCGGTCAACTGGGTCGCCCTGTTCACGACCGAGCAGATCCCGAGCGCCGAGTTCCCGGGCCGCTTCACCTACAGCTTCTACTCGAATCCGGAGTTCGACCGGATCGCCGCCGAAGCGAGCTCCACCCTCGACCGCGAGGTTCGGCAGGAGCTCTACGCGGAGCTGGTCCGCATCTTCGCCGCCGACCGACCGGCGCTCCCCCTCTATCGCTCGGCCTCCGCCGACGCCTGGCGCGATCGCCTCGTCGGGATCGAGTCTCGCTACTTCGACCCCCGCGGCACCCTCTACACCGCCGAGAACTGGTATCTCGACCAATAGCCCGAGCCGGAGAGAGGGGCCGCCGCCGACGCCACCGGGAGGAGGCCGATGGGCCGCTACCTCATCCGCCGTCTCGCCCAAGCGGTACCGCTCTTGGTGGGGATCAGCATCCTCGTCTTCGGCATGCTCCAGATGACGCCCGGCGGCCCCCTCGCCCGCGGGGAGTCGCCGGGCCGCTCCGGCCGCGCCACCGCCGAGCAGCTCCAGCGGCTCCGCGACCGCTACGGGCTCGACGATCCCCTCCCCGTCCAATACATCAACTGGGCCAAGGATCTCGTCCGCGGCGACTGGGGCACCTCCTTCAACACGGGGCGCCCAGTTCTCGCCCTGATCGGCGAGCGGCTGCAGACCACCCTCCTCCTGACCGGTCTCTCGTTCGCCGCCACCCTCCTCCTCGCCTTCCCGATCGGCATCCTTTCGGCCGTCAAACAGCACTCGGCGTTCGATTACGTCGCGACCGGCATCTCCTTCCTCGGCATCGCCATCCCGAGCTTCTGGTTGGCCCTGATGCTCCTCTATCTCTTCGCTTTCAGTCTCGGTTGGCTCCCCTCGGTCGGTCTCACCGACGCCCGCCAACAGTACGACGGCCTGGCGGCGGTCGCCGACCGGGCGCGCCACCTGGTCCTCCCGGTCAGCGTCCTCGCCCTCGCCTCGACCGCCGGCCTGACCCGCTACGTCCGCTCCGCGATGCTCGACGCCATCGGCCAGGACTACGTCCGCACCGCCCGCTCCAAAGGGCTGCGGGAGCGGTTCGTCGTCGCCGGCCACGCACTGAAGAACGCGGCGATCCCGATCGTCACCGTCGTCGCCCTCGAGATCCCCGATCTCTTCATCGGCGCCGTGATCACCGAGTCGGTCTTCGCCATCTCCGGCATGGGCCGCCTCTTCATCGAATCGGCCAACCTGCGCGACTACCCGGTCCTGATGGGCATCCTCCTGATCGCGTCGGTCCTGGTGATTGCCTCCAACCTCGTCGCCGATCTGATCTACGGCCGCCTCGACCCCCGGATCACCCTGCGATGACGAGCCTCGCCCGTCCCGGCGTCGGTGCCGCCGCGGGCGCCGCCGCGGAGGTTCCCGCCGGCAACCGCGGCGGCGCGATCGCCGGCGCGGCCGCGCCTCGGTCCCGCTCGCTCTGGTCGGATGCGTGGCGCCGCTTCCGCCGCCACCGCCCGGCGCTCTTTAGCCTGGTCGCCCTGCTCCTGATCGCGGTCGGCGCCGCGGTCGGCCCGCTCCTCCTCCCTTACGACCCGGAGCGGATCGACTTCCGCGCCAAGAGCGAACCGCCCTCCCTCGCCCACCCGATGGGCACCGACGAGCTCGGCCGCGACCAACTGGTCCGCGTCCTCGCCGGCGGCCGCATCTCCCTCGCGGTCGCCCTCGCCGCGGTCGGCGTCGCGATCACGGTCGGGGTCGCCGTCGGCGCCGTCGCCGGCTACGCCGGGGGGTGGCTCGACAACGCCCTGATGCGGCTGGTCGACGTCTTCTACTCGATGCCCGGCCTGTTCGTCATCATCCTCCTGCTCACCCTCCTCGGCCCCAGCTTCTGGACGATCGTCGCCGCCATCGGCGTCCTCCGCTGGATGGGCACCGCCCGCCTCGTCCGCGCCAGCTTCCTCTCGCTCAAGGAGCAGGACTTCGTCGAGGCCGCCCGCGCGGTTGGTGTCGGCGCCCCCCGGATCGTCGTCCGCCACATCCTGCCCAACGCCCTCAGCCCGATCATCGTCGCCGCCACCCTCGGCATCGCCGGCGCCATCCTGACCGAGTCGGCCCTCTCCTTCCTCGGCGTCGGCTTCCAACCCCCGACCGCTACCTGGGGCCGGATGCTCGAGGAAGCGCAGAGCGTCGTCGTCAGCCAAGGCCACTGGTGGCGCGGCTTCTTCCCCGGTCTGATGATCTTCGTCACCGTCCTGGCGGTGAACTTCGTCGGCGACGGCCTCCGCGACGCCGTCGACACCCGACGCGCGCGCGACGGCTAGCGCAGGCGCCCTGAGTCATGGGGGCACCGCTTGCCGCTCCCCGTCGGGTCCCGTCGTAGGGGCGCCGCTTGCTGCGCCCGTGGCCCCGCAGGGCCACAGTGGTGCCGATGAACGAGACTGTCTGCTTCCGGCCGACGGGCGCAGCAAGCAGCGCCCCTACCACGACGGGCGCGGCCAGCGGCGCCCCTACCACGACAGGCGCGGCCAGCGGCGCCCCGACGACGGATCACGACGGGCGAATCAGCGGCGAGCCGCGCCGCGACCACGACGGTCGTCCTCCGAGCGTCTCGACCCCCAAACGAGAGGCCATCACCGATGCCACGTCCCCCCGGCCACGGCACCAGCATCTCCCACTACGGCTTCGGCCGGACCACACTCTTCGCCTGCCAGGCGGATCAACGGTTCAGCTACTGCCTCTACCTGCCCGAGTCCTACGACGAGGCCGGCACCGCGAGCTATCCCCTCGTCGTCGTCGTCCACGGCACCAACCGCACCGCCCAGGAGTACCGCGACGCCTTCGTCGACTTCGCCGAGGCCGAGGGGGTGATCGTGCTCGCGCCCCTCTTTCCGGCCGGCATCGGCGAGCCGGGCGAGCTCAGCGGCTACAAGTTCGTCGCCTCCCACGGGGTCCGCTACGACCTGGTGCTCCTCGCAATGATCGAGGAGGTCGCCACGACCTACCGGGTCGAGCGCGACCGCTTTCTCCTCCACGGTTTCTCCGGCGGCGGCCACTTCGCCCACCGCTTCTTCTACCTCCGCCCCGACCGCCTGCTCGCGGTCTCGATCGGCGCCCCTGGGATGGTGACCCTCCTCGACCAGGATCGCGACTGGTGGCTCGGCGTCCGAGACATCGAGGCCCGCTTCGGACGGCCACTCGACCGGGCGGCAATGGCCGAGGTCCCGGTCCAACTGGTCATCGGCGGCGACGACACCGAGACCTGGGAGATCACGATCGAGCCAGGCGGGCGATACTGGATGCCCGGTGCCAACGACGCCGGCCGCACCCGGCTCGACCGCCTCGCGTCGCTCCGGCAGAGCTTCGAGGCCGCCGGCATCCGCGTCCGACACGACATCGTGCCCGGCGTCGGCCACCGAGGATTCGCGATCCTGGAACCGGTGAAGGCGTTCTTCGCCGACGTCTTGCAGGAGCGGCGAGCGGCTCTCGTCGCCTCCACCACCAGCGGAGGACCGATCCCATGACCGCCTACCCGTTCCAGCACGTGGTCCGCACCGAAGCCGAGCTGCGGGAGGTGGTCGGCGACCCGAGCGAGCTGGTCCGCCGCAAGGCGCTCCCGGCCCTCGATGACCACTGCCGCGCCTTCATCGCCCGCTCCCCGTTCGCCCTCCTCGCCACCGCCGACGCCAGCGGCGCCTGCGACGTCTCCCCCCGCGGCGACGGCCCCGGCTTCGCCCTCGTCCTCGACGACCGCACCCTCGTCCTCCCCGACCGCCCCGGCAACCGCCGCGTCGACAACTTCCGGAACGTCTTGACCAACCCCCATGTCGGGCTCCTCTTCGTCGTCCCCGGCACGGAGGAGACGCTGCGGGTCAACGGCGGCGCCCGCCTCGTCCGCGACCCGGACCTGCTCGAACGGCTCGCCGTCCAGGGCAAACGCCCGACCCTCGCCCTCGCCGTCGAGGTGCAGGAGGCGTTCTTCCACTGCGCCAAAGCGTTCAAGCGCTCCCGCCTCTGGCAGCCCGAGACGTGGCCCGACCGCTCCGACCGCCCCTCCCTCGGTACGATCCTGCGCGACCAGGTCCGCCCGCCGGACGCCACCGCCGAGCAGCTCGACGCTCAGATCGAGGAGAGCTACGTCAAGCGCCTCTACTGACCGTTCGCCGATCCAAAGCGCTTTGCAGAAACGTCGGCCGGCGGCCACGGAGTGGTTGGGTGGGTCACTGTCGACCCGCGGGCGCCGGGCGCAGCAAGCAGCGCCCCTACAGCCGTTCGCGGCCCGTCAACTCCATTGCAACCCGATCTAGAGCAGCCGTTAGAAGCGTTGTCGGCGTCGCTCTGGGTCGGGGCGCTGCTTGCTGCGCCGGTCGGCCGGAGGCCGACAACCGAGGTCACCGGTCCTCACGCAAGCGGGGGGGAACAACGCTTCTGCCCAGCGCTGTAGGCTCCGCGGCCGTGAAGTGGTCGAACGCGCCAGCCGCGACCGCCTCCAGGCGGCCGTCCTCCCGCCGCAGCACGAGCCGCGCGCGCTCCCCGGCGCTCGCCACCACCTCGCCGATCGCCGTCGCCGTCAGGTCGCGATCGTCGGCGGCGGCGGCGATCGCCGGATAGACGTCAGGCGCGGCGGTGAACAGCAGCTCGTAGTCCTCTCCCCCGCGCAGGGCAACATCCTCGACCCGCTCCGGGAAGAGCGCGCGCACGGCCGCCGGGACCGGGATCGCGGCTAGGTCCAGCTCGGCGGCGACGCCGCTCGCCGCCAGGATCTTCGGCAGATCCCCGAGCAGCCCGTCGCTGAGGTCCATCGCCGCCGAGGCGCCGAGCGCGAGCAGCACCTCACCCAGCGCCAAGCGCGGCTCCGGCCGCAGGTGGGCCGCGATCAGGGCCGGGGCGGTCGTCGCCTGCCGCCTCGGGTCGTCGAGTTCGGCGGCCAGCAGCGCCAGACCCGCCGCCGAGGCACCGAGGGCGCCGCTGACCGCGACCACGTCGCCGGGCCGGGCTCCGTCCCGCCGCAGGGAGCGCCCGCCGCGCGTCTCCCCGAGGGCGGTCACGTGGAAGGCGAGGGCGCGCGGCGAACGGACGACGTCGCCGCCCGCGACCAGCGTCCCGGTCCGCTCCGCCAGCCGCCCGAGTCCCCGGTAGCAGGCGACCAGGTCGGCGACCCGCTCGTCGCCCCGCAGCGCGAGGGTGACGACCACGAGCCGGGGGACGGCCCCCATCGCCGCCAGGTCGGAGAGGTTGACCGCCAGCGTCTTGTGACCCAGGCTCTCCCAGTCGGTCCATCCTAGCCGGAAATGGACGTCCTCGACCAAGCTGTCGGTGGTGACGACGACCGCCTCGCCGGCCGCCGGTCGCCAGACCGCCGCGTCGTCGCCGATCCCGAGCGCCAGCGACGGGTCGGCGACGACCGCCGGCGGCAGCACCGCGCGCAGCTCCGCGATCATGCCGAACTCGCCGACGTCCCGGACCGTCCGCTCGTCGCCGCCCACCGTGGGGTCCTCCTCGCTGCCCGATCGCGCCGATTCCCTGGTCGTCGGCACCGGCCACTGTCCCGCCCCGACGGTCCGATTATCCCCTCACCCGCGCGGTCGGGGAGCGCCGATCGGCGGCCGCAACGGGGGGCACGCCTGCCGACCCGCCCGTAGCCCTAGCCCGCGTCGCCCGGGCGCCGGGGCCGATACTCCCCGCGCCGAAGCCAGCGACGGTTGACCGGCAACTGGACGCCGCCGACGAGCGAGGAGAAACTGCGATGGCACCACGTTCGGGACGTGCCCAGCGGGTCGAGCCAGGACCGGGCCAGGAGTCGGTCTGGGATTATCCGCGTCCGCCCCGGCTGGAGCCGACGGAGCGCCGGATCGAGATCGTCTGCAACGGCGAGACGATCGCCGACAGCCGCCGCGCCTTTCGGGTGCTCGAGACGAGCCACCCGCCCGTCTACTACCTGCCGCCGGAGGACGTCCGCCGCGATCTGCTGCGACCGGGGCGGGGTCGGAGCGTCTGCGAGTGGAAGGGGGCCGCGGCCTACCACGACCTCGTCGTCGGCGACCGCATCGTCGAGGACGCCGCCTGGAGCTACCCGCGGCCCACGCCCACCTTCGCCCCGATCGCCAACTACCTCGCCTTCTACCCGAGCAAGGTCGACCGCTGCCTGGTCGACGGGGTCGAGGTCCAAGCCCAGCCCGGCGACTTCTACGGCGGCTGGATCACCCCCGACGTGATCGGTCCCTTCAAGGGGGCTCCCGGCACCTGGGGGTGGTAGCGGCGGCGGCCCACACCAGTCTCGAAGAATGAGGAACGCTAGGGGACGGGATTTTCAAACCGCCCCCTCGTGTCGTCCCGAAGCCGATACCTTTTCGCTGCCGCCGTGTCTCAAGGGCTGGGAGATGGCGCAGCGGAGGTGGCGGCAACCCAGTGACGAAGCAGTTCGCTCCCGGACGAGAGCAAGATCCGCTGGCCACGGCGGTGCACGAGGCCGATGATGCCGAGCTCGTGGCCCAGACCCGGCGCGACCGGAGCGCGTTCTCCCCGCTCTACGCTCGCTACGCCGACCGCGTCTTTCGCTACTGCTTTCGACGACTCGGCAGCCGAGAAGCGGCCGAGGACGCGACGGCGGCCGTCTTCACCAACGCGCGCGCCGGCCTCCACGGCTTCCGGGGCGGCTCGTTCGCGGCCTGGCTCTTCGCGATCGCCCACAACATCTGCCTCAATGCCAGCCGCCGCCGCGCCGAGCTTCCGCTCGCGGTCGTTGACGACTGGTTGATCCGAGACGGCAACGCCACCCCCGAAGAGGCGGCCCTGGCGGCCGAAGAGCGTCAGACGCTGCACGATCTCCTCTCAGCCCTCTCGCCGGACCAGCGGCGGGTGGTCGAACTACGCCTCGCCGGTCTCACCGGCGCCGAGATCGCCGAGACGATGGATCGCAGCGTGGCCGCGGTCAAGATGCTGCAGGTGCGCGCCCTGGCCCGGATGCGGGCGATCGCCGCGACCGAGCTCACCGAGAGGACGGAAGATGCACGACCCCGACCAAGGACTGGCTGATCGCCTCGATCAGATCTGGGACGATCTCGTGCGCGGCGAGTTAGGGGACAGACCGGGCGAAGGGGGTGCACTGCTGACGCCCCTCCGCCGTCTGCACGCCCTCGACCGCACCCCCGCCGCTGATCCTGCGTTCCTCTCCCGGTTGGGGGAGCGGCTCGTGGAGACCGACGCCGCTGCCATCTCCCCGACGACTCCGATCGTGCTCTTCGAATTGCCCAACTCTGCGACCACTACCGACGGCGCCGCAGCGGCCCTTCCGTCGCCGCAGACCAAGGTCTCCGTCCGGTTCAGCCGTTGGTGGGGGTGGACCGAGCGAGCCATCGCCGCCCTCCTGGTCTGCGGAGTGGTCGGTGGTTCCCTCGTGCTCAACGCCCGCGCCCCGTTCCGAACCGATCAATCGTTCGACCTCTACCTGATGGCTGAGAGCGGCCCAAGCTTCACCCCGCTCGATCCGACGACGCTGGGCGATCTTCCAGACGCAACCGAGATCGCGCTCGATGTCCCTGCCGAGGTCGGTCGAGCGAGATCGGGAAAGGAGGGGACGTGGTCGCTCTCGGCCGACGGGACGACCTTGCTCAGCATGCAGTACGACGTGGAGGAGTCGGGGCGCAATCCCGACCCGGAGGATGTGGAGTTCGTCGCGTTCGACGGAT
>JBBSNJ010000054.1:0-9726 GCA_038232775.1 Thermomicrobiales bacterium | reverse complement strand
GCCGCAAGTACGCCCAGGCCACCCTCGAGTTCCTCGATCAGCAGCGCGTGACCCGCCGCGTCGGCGACCACCGCGTCCGCTTCACCGGGGTCGGCGCCGGCCGCTGGCCCCCCGCGACCCGACCACCGGAGGCGCCCGGATGACCGAAGCACCCCGTCCCAGCCCGAACCTGCTCGACCCGACCTGGCACCGCTTCATCTCGCCGCACTACGACGACATCGCCCTCTCCTGCGGCGGCACCGTAGCCCGCCTCGCCGCCAGCGGCGCGACCCCGGAGATCGCGGTCGTCTTCGGCGACCGACCCGACTCGGAAGCGCCGCTCTCCCCCTTCGCCGCCGCCATGCACGCCGGTTGGGGTCTGACCGCGGACCAGGTGATCGACGCCCGCCGGCGCGAGGAGGCGGCCGCGGCCTCCCGCCTCGGCGCCACCTCCGTCACCCTCCCCTTCCTCGACGCCATCTATCGCGACGGTCGCTACGCCAGCGACGACCAACTCTTCGGCCCCCCCCTCCCGGAGGAGGGAGGACTGGCGGCGACCGTGACGGCGGCGCTCGGCGACGCCGCGGCCGACCCCGCCGCCCGCTACTACGCGCCGCTCGCCGTCGGCGACCACGTCGACCATCGCCACGGCTTCGCCGTCGGGCTCGCCTTGGCCAGCCGCGGCCACGAGGTCTGGTTCTACGAGGATCTGCCCTACGCCATCCGTGCCGGCGCCCTCGACCGGCGCCTCCAGCACCTGGCAGCGACGACCCCGGTGAAGCTGGCGGCGACCGTCGACGTCGGCGACACCTGGGAGACCAAGCTCCGGGCGATCCTCGCCTACTCGTCCCAATTGGCTACCGTTTTCGGCTACGTCGGCGCCGCCGGCACGCTGAGCGACATCGACCGGACCATGCGCCGCTACGCCGAACAGCGGGGCGACGCCCGCCCCGTCGAGTGCTTCTGGCGACTCGTGGAACGTTCGCCCAGCCGCCGCTGAACGTACCCCGCGGTTCTTCGCGATCAGGGTATTGACAGACCGACAACCATGCGCTAAAGTGTACGTACTGGAGCAGCAGGGTCCGCGCAGGCGGACGGAGCCGGAACCGGCGCAAGCCGGGAAGACTCCACCGGGGCAACTCGGCTTCACCGCCGAGGCAGCCCATCGGAAGGATTCGGAACCAGGCGTCTCACGGCGCCGGGTTCCGGCCGTCGAGCCAGAGCCAGTGGCGACACCGCGCTCGGGACCGGCGGGACGGACGGGCCGCTCCACGCGGCACCGCCGCCATCTAGGACGATGACCCCAGGGGGCCTCCAAGTCCTCTCGCGGCGAGTCGTCCGCCCGGTCCAGTCCTCGCTCGCGAGGGATGGACGGTCCTGTCCGCTTCGGTGTTGGGCGCCGATGGCTGCGAAAGCGGTTGTCGGCGCTCTTTCTGCGTCCCCCTCCCTCGCTCGAAAGCGCCGCTTCGCGAGAGCCGGCCGCTCCCTTCAGCTTGGCGAGCTCCAGGAACACCGTTCCCCGTGGCTGAAAGGCGCCATCTCCCGTCACCTGCGGCGCGCGGGGGGGGGGCGAGACCGTCCCCCTGCACCGCCCTTGAAATCGGAGAGTCACCGCTCCGGTTCCGCCATTCCACAATTGGATGCGGGAGAGGCTGCACGCTCCCGCCGCAACCCGATACGGAGTTCGGGTGAACACTCCCGCCTTCGGATACTGGTTCGGCTCCCCTCTCCCGCGCGCGGGACAAGGGGAAGGGGGCCGGGGGTGAGGGCAGCTCTCGAGTCAACCGAAGCGACAACCCGGATTCCGGCTGATACGGAATTTCGGTGGATCGTGGCTGGTCCCCGGCGGTCCGTAACCGCGCTCCCCTCTTTGCGCCTGGGAGAGGGGCCGGAGGTGAGGAACGCCCGCCGCCACGGGAACGCGAAGGGTTCTCCCGGATGCCGTAAGATCACCCGGATTGAGCGGGGAGCCGCTTTCCAGGGGACAATAACCCTTGTACCCGGTTACCGCGAACTGGTGCCCCTTCTTGCCTCCCGCTGGCGTTTCCAGAGCACGTGGCATGGTGTCTGCGTACCCACTTCGTGGCTCTTTCAGGCCACAGCGCTGAGCGTCGCCGCCGAGGGCGGTCCGATGCCCGGACCTTTGCCCCTTCCTCGAACGCGTGAAGGGAAGGTTACTTCGAGGGCGTCCCGCGCGACGACTCGGCGAGAGAAGCAGACCGGTCGAACGGGCGGAGTCCGCCCGCTGCCGAATAGGGTCCGGAGGACCAAAGGAGCGCAACCATGTTCATCGGTGGTGGTCTGATCACGCTGCTGATCATCATTCTGATCCTCATCTTGATCTTCTAGAGGATCAGTCGGGCGTCCGAGCATTGAAGATCAGCGATAGACGCGAACCAGAATCTCCGTCGGCGTGAACGCGTTGGTCGGGTTCTTGTCTTGAGGGCAGGCCGAGACCGCGACGACCGCGTCGAGCAAGGGTCGGAGCAGGACTTGATCGTTCCGCTCCGAGAGGGGTTCCCGAATCTCGAGCTCCCCCCGCTGCCGGATCGCGACATTCATGAACCAGTTGATCGGGTCCGGGACGCGGTCGTACCCCACACCGTAGGGCTCTAGGGCTGAGGCTAGTGCCGAACGGCAATTGGCGTGGCCCGCCTCGCCGAGTTCCTCGTACCGGGGCGGGTCGCAGGCGGCGAACAGCATGTCGTGGCGGCCGACCGTGTCCTCGACCAGTTCGAACATCGGCGACCGGCGGTTGGAGTAGAGCGTCATCCCCGCTTGCAGCATGACGCTGGAATTGGCGCTGCGCGTCACGGCGGTCGAGAGAAACTCCTCCCGGTCATCGAGCCCGAAGGCGACGAAGTCTGCGACCTGCTTCCCGTGGACGTCCGTGATCTGGAGCAACTGATCGCGCTTCACTTCGAGCGCGAACGCTTGTCCTGCTCGCACCTGTCGAGCCTTGATCGCCAGGCGCCCGCCGATTCCCTCGCTCATGCCTCATCCCTCCTTCGTCCCGACCGCGGTCGTCAAACGTTCGTGCTGCCGATCCTCTCCCACCCGGCGGTCTGGACGCAAGGCGCCACGATGATCGATCGCGATTGAGCGAACCCCGGCGCGATGGCGCGCGCCTTTGCAGCCGTCCAGGACCCCCGAACCGGGAGCCTACCGCCCGCACGCCGCGGCGATCACGGCTGCCGCGCGAGGTCCCGACTTCGGCGCCCCTCGATCTCGGCCAGCAGACGAACGATCGGCGGAAAGGCGCGCAGCCGGTGCGCGAACAGCGCGTCGACGTAGGCACCGAGGGCGCTGTCGAGATCCCTCAACGCTCGCGCCACCTCGGTGGTCGCCACCGGGCTCGGCTCGTCCTCGGGGCAGTGCGTCCAGCAGGCGTCGAGCGCCTCCGCCAGCGCCACCGTGCTCCAAGTTGGGCCAGTACCGACGCTGGACGTCCCGACCGCCGCCATCAGTTCCGCCAAGAGCGCCCGACGGAGCGGGAGAGTGGCGAGGAGATCGTCGCCCCCCTGGCGGATCAGCGCCCGAATCATCGTCTGCGCCTCGTAGAGCCGGGCGGCCGGGTCGTCGAAGAGCTCCCGCAGGTAGAGCGCTTCCGTCCGCCGATCCGTCAGCCGGCAGAGGTTGTAGAGGCGCTTCACCGCCTTGCCGTGATTCGGCGGTGTCGCCCGCCGGTGGGCCAAGACTTCCCGCTCCATCGCCTGGACGTACCGCTCGCGCTCGGTCGCGCCCGCGAACGAGGTCAATCGCCGCGCCAGCTCCGCCCCACCAGCGTCGAGATAGACCTGCTGGAACTCGGCGTCGATCGCCCCGTCGAGGCTGCGCACGATCCCGTCCGCTCCCTCCCAGGTCGCGTCGATCACTTTGGAGACCCACCCCGGCCCTCCTAAGCCGCGATCGAGCAAGAACCACGACACCTTGACCAAGCCGGGATCCGCCGCCGCCGCCGTCCAGGTCAGGGGCTGGTCGTTCGCCCGCCCGTCCCCGGCACCGGCCAGGTTGCCGGCGGCGATCTCGGCCGCCTCCCAGCGGACGGGCCGTCCGTCCCGCTCTTGGCCGAAGAGCACGTCCTCCAACCGGAGCCCCGGCGCGAGGTCGTCTCGCAGCGCGTCGGACCGGACGAGTTCCGCCAGTCGCCGCGCCGCCGCCTCGCGGCTCGGTGCCGCGATGTGGACCCGCTCGAAGAAGTCGACGTCGGCCGGGAACGGCTGAATCCGCAACTGAGCGGTGCTGCCGGCGACGGCGACCGCGACCTGGAGATCGCTAGCCTCGGACGTCCGCACCAGCTCGCCCAACCGACGCAACCGCGGCACCGCCGAATCGGCCTCGTCGAAGTCGAGCAGGGCCAGTTCGTGGCCGCCGACCCCGAGCCCCGGCGCAACGACGAACTCTCCCGGCTCGGCCAGCACCTCGGCCACCGCCAGCACCCATCGTTCGGCGGCGGCTCGGTCGACCGCGACCCCGACCGCTCGAATCGACGCGATCATCGACTCGAACTCGGCGCCCGCTCCCTCCCCGGTTGGCGCCTGTTCCCGTGCCCCCGCCGCGGGACCCTGCCCCGCGTCCGCCGTCGCTGATTCCCGACCCACGCTGCCGCACTCCCGACGTCACCCGCTGCCCCGCGGCCCCGTCGCGCCGAAACCGGGTGTCCGCGTTTCCTCCACGCGTGATCCTAGCAGGCAGCCGCTTCCGGCAAACGCCACCGACGCCTCGCTAACCCCAGCTCCGCCCCCACGAGCGGGGGCCGTCTCTGGCGCCGCGCACCCCCCCGTGATCGAGCCGGCACCTCTGGCCCGGAGCCGCGTTCTCGACCGGAACCGCCACTGTGACATACTGCCGCCGGGACGCGGCGCTCGTCGCCTCGCCCCCGGCCGGCGGTCGGCTCCGGCCCCCAACCGTGGCGAGGAGACGGAATGGAGCGTTGCCCGAACTGCGGCGCGCCGGCGCGGAGCGACGCGAAGTTCTGCACCATTTGCGGTCGCCCCCTGGCTGGCGACGACCCGACCGCGGCCAGCGCCGGGGCGTCCGGCTCTTTGGACGACGGCCCGGAGGCGCCCGGCGACGGCGAGCTCGAGACGCGGCCGTTCGACGATGAGGAGGGCGCGGCGTCCGGCGCCGACCCCGAGGACGGCGACAACGCGCCCAGCTCGGCCACCCCCCAACCACTGCCGGAATCCGACTGCCTGACGCTGGACGACGCGGCTGGTTCCTCTTCCGGCGAGGCAGCCCCGGCCGACACCATCCTCGCGTCCTCATGGCCGAGTCCTCCCGCCCCGCCCCTCGCCTGGGCCGGAACCTGGATCTCGGCCGAATCGGACGCTGCCGTGACCGCCGACCGCGAAGCCGATCCGGAGCCCGAGCCGGCGGCTGACACCCTCCACTCCTGGCCCTCTCCGGCGCCCGCCCCCGACCCTGAGACGGAGGAGGACCGGGTCCTCTCGAGCTCCGACGCGGGCACCTTCCCGGACGACGACGCCCAACTCCCCGACCTCCCGGCCCCCGAGCAAGCCGAGCCACTCGACCCGTTCCCGCCCCAGCCCGAATCCCCCGCGGCCGACGCCGACTCAGCGGACCTCGGCTCCTTCGGCGCAGCCTGGCCGATCGCCGCGACCTCCGCCCCTGACACCGCCCCCGCCGAGCCCCAATCAGCGCCCGAACCCGACCCGGTCGAAGCTGAGGACCTCGGACGGGCGATAGCGCTCCTGGACGAACTCAAGACGCTCGTCCCGCGGCTCGGCGCTCCGCCCCCCGGCCTCGACCCGGCGTCGATGGCGGCCGACCTGGAACTGGCGATCGCCCCCGAGTCCGATGCCCCCGTCGACTTCGAGCAGCTCCGGGCCGCGGTCGAGAGCGTTCGAGCCCGGCCCCGCGACATCGATAGCGTTCTCGAGCTCTCCCGCCGCGGCGACGACCTGATCGCCCTCTTCGACCACCTCGATCGAGCCCGTTCCGCCATCGAGCACGCGGCGGCTAAGCTGCGGTCGCTGGAGACCTCAACGACCCGACGGCGGACCGTCCAGTAGTCGACCGTTTCGCGGCGGTCTAGACGACGGTCTTGGCCACCGGCGCGCCGTGGCAGTACTTGTACTTCCTACCGCTACCGCAGGGGCAAGGATCGTTGGCGCCGACCTTCCGCAACCGCCGCGGCGACGCCGCCGCGCCGTTACCGCTGCCGCCTCCACTGCCGCTGGCGTTCGCGCTCCTCGCGCTGCCGTTGCCGCCACCCCTCGCCGCCGCGCCGGCGGTCGCCGCCGCCGGCGCCATCGCCTCATCGGTCAAGCGCGTCCGCACCGGCTGCTGGGCGACCGCCGGTTGCACCCGGAACATCGTCCGCGCGACGTCGTGGCGGATGTGGGCCAGCAGGTTGTGGTAGTACTGGTAGCCCTCGGTCTTGTAGACCACCAGGGGGTCCTTCTGCCCGTAGGCTTGGAGCCCGACCCCCTCCCGCAGCTCGTCCATCGCCGTCAGGTGCTGGACCCACAGCCGGTCGATCACGGTCAGCATCACGTGCCGCTCGACCTTGCGCATCGTCTCCGAGCCGAACCGGGCCTCGACCTCCTGGTAGGCGACGTCGGCGTCCGCCTGCAGCGCGGTCGACAGCGCCTCCCGATCGAGGCCCTCGATCTCCTCGAGCGTCAGCTTGCCGTTCGGGATCAGACCCAGATACGCCTCGAACAACCCCTCGTAGTTGGGATCGATGCCGCGGCCGTTGACGACGTGCTCGCTGAGGAGATTGTCGATCTCGTCCTGGATCATCTCCCACACGCGGTCCTGCATGTCCTCGCCGGCGACGATCTCCCGCCGCTGCTCGTAGATCGCCTCGCGGTGCTTGTTCATCACGTCGTCGTACTGGACGACGTGCTTGCGGATGTCGAAGTTGTGCCCCTCGACCTTGGTCTGGGCGCTCTCGATCGACTTCGAGATCACCCGGTGCTCAATGGGGACCTCTTCCTCCATGCCGAGGCGTTCCATCAGCCCCGTGATCCGATCAGAGCCGAACCGCCGCATCAGCTCGTCTTCGAGCGAGACGTAGAAGCGCGACGACCCAGGATCACCCTGCCGCCCCGACCGCCCCCGGAGCTGGTTGTCGATCCGGCGCGCCTCGTGCCGCTCGGTGCCGATGATGTGGAGGCCACCAACTTCCCGCACGCCCGGCCCGAGCACGATGTCGGTCCCGCGACCCGCCATGTTGGTCGCGATCGTGACCGCCCCCGGCTGGCCGGCTTCGGCCACGATCGCGGCCTCCCGCTCGTGCTGCTTGGCATTGAGCACGTCGTGCGGGATGCCCCGCCGCTTCAACAGCTCGCTCAACCGCTCCGAGGTCTCGACCGAGGTTGTGCCGACGAGGGTCGGTCGACCCCGCTCCCGCATCTCGACGATCTCGTCGATCACGGCGACGAACTTCCCATCCTCGTTCTTGAACACCAGATCGCCGTTGTCCTCGCGAATCATCGGCTTGTTGGTCGGGATCGCGACCACGTCGAGGTTGTAGATCCGCCGGAACTCCTCGGCCTCAGTCCGCGCTGTGCCCGTCATCCCCGCCAGCTTGTCGTACATCCGGAAGTAGTTCTGGAAGGTCACGGTCGCCAGCGTCACGTTCTGCCGCCGGACCCGAACCCCCTCTTTCGCCTCGATCGCCTGGTGCAGCCCCTCCGAGTACCGCCGGCCGGGCATCATCCGGCCGGTGAACTCGTCGACGATGATCACCTCTCCCTCGCGCACGATGTAGTCCTTGTCGCGCTGGAAGACGGCCTGGGCCTTGAGCGCCTGCTCCAGGTAGTGGGTCATCTCGACGTAGCGCTCGTCGTAGATGCTCTCCCCGCTCGGGATCTGCAGCAGTTGCTCGACCTTGTCGATCCCGTCCTCGGTCAGGTTCGCGACCCGCGTCTTGAGGTCGACCTCGTAGTCCTTGTCCCGCCGCAGCCCCTTCGCCACCTGGGCGAACTGGTAGAAGCGGTCGGTCGCTTCCTCCGCCGCGCCGGAGATGATCAGGGGCGTCCGCGCCTCATCGATCAGGATGTTGTCGACCTCGTCGACGATCGCGTAGACGAGCGGGCGCTGGACCATCTGCCCCTGCGACGAGACCATGTTGTCGCGCAGGTAGTCGAAGCCGAACTCGTTATTCGTCCCGTAGGTGATGTCGGCCGCGTAAGCGTCCCGCCGCCCGACCGGTCGCAGCCGGTCCAGCCGCTCGTCCGGCGATTCCCACTCGGGGTCGTAGAGGAACGCCTGCTCGTGCTGGATCACCCCGACGCCCAGGCCGAGCGCGTGGTAGACCTGCCCCATCCACTGCGCATCGCGCTTGGCGAGGTAGTCGTTGACCGTCACGACATGGACGCCGCGCCCCGAGACGGCATTCAGCGCCACCGCCAGCGTGGCCGTCAACGTCTTCCCTTCGCCGGTCTTCATCTCGGCGATCTTGCCGGCGTGGAGCACCGCGCCGCCGAGCAACTGGACGTCGTAGTGCCGCTGGCCGAGCTTGCGCCGCGCCACCTCCCGCGTCGCCGCGAACGACTCCGGCATCAGCTCGTCGAGCGTCTCGCCCCGCTCCAGCCGTCCCCGGAACTCCGCCCCGAGTTCCGCCAGCTCCTCGTCGGAGAGGGCCTGCATCTCCGATTCGAGCTCGTTGACGTCCTCCGGGACGTGCTGGAACGGCTTGATCGAGGCCTCGTTCGGGTCGCCGAAGACCTTGGTCAACAATCCGCGCATGGATCACTCTTTCCCCGCCCAGCGCCGCGGCCAGGCTCAAACGAAGCGGGCACCGGGGTCGGTCGCGCATCGAACACGTGCCACCCAAAGTATACGCTGCCCCCATCGCCCCCCGACCTGCCCCCGAGCCCAGACCCTTTCCCCACCACCCACCACCCACTACCCACTCCCACTACCCACTCCCACTACCCACCACCTACTCCCCACTCCGGAGCCACCAATGCCCGCCTCCCCCCAGCTCACCGCCCGCGTCTTCGACCTCGTCGCCCGCATCCCGCGCGGCCGCGTCACCACCTACGGCCGGATCGCCCGTACCATCGGCGACCCCCGCGGCGCCCGGATGGTCGGCTGGGCGCTCATGCACGCCCTCGACGATCCCGAGGGGCGCGAACTCCCCTGCCACCGCGTCGTCAACCGGGTCGGTCTCCTCTCCGGCGGCTGGCACTTCGGCCACCCCGACGTGATGCGCGGCCTCCTCCTGGCCGAGGGCGTCCCCTTCAAGGACGACTACCAGGTCGACCTCGACCGCTGCCTCTGGGAGCCGTGGACCGACGACGACGAGCCGGATTCAGCCCTTTGACCCCCAGTCGCCCGGCCAGGGGCACAACCTAGCGCTCACTCAGGGTAGTTCAGCGGCCCGACCCACACCAGACTGTGCGGGGCGGACCCGAACCCCTCACACAGCGTCCGGTTGTACCGTTCCGCTGTCAGGAGGGGGAACGTCTCCCCGCTCTCGCCGGCAATCGGAAGCGATCGACCAGACTCCGTCTCATACGAACTTCGGGTCGTGACTTTGGCTACCCGAGGGATGCCCTCACCCCCAGCCCCCTTCGCCCGGTCCCGTGCGCGGAAGCGGGAAGCTTGCCCCGCTCCCGAGAGCGGAACGGTTCAACCGCGGTTCGCATCATCCGGAATCCGGTTGCACCGTGGTGCTCTGGCGTCCGGGAGCGGCTCCCCGCGCCCGCCGCGGCCGGGCCGGGGTGGGGGGGGGGGGGCCCTCTACCGCCCACGCCACGGCGCCCCCGG
>JBBSNJ010000053.1:0-9746 GCA_038232775.1 Thermomicrobiales bacterium | reverse complement strand
CTGGTGCTCGCCGACTCGGGCGAAGGGGGGCCGGGCGAGGTCACCACCGGCGCCGACGGCCGGTACCAGACGACCCTGCCGGCGGGCGACTACCGGGTGACGGAGCTGGCGCCCGACCTGCCGGGCGAGGCGACGGAGGCGGTGTCGGTCGCCGTCAACCAGATGACGACGGTGGTGGTCCTCAACTTCGTCGCCCCGCCGGCGCCGGCGCCGGCCGCGATCGACGTCCTCAAGGACACCTGCGGCGCCGGTTTCGAGGGGCGGGTCTTCGCCGACTTCGCGGCCGCCTGCCTGGCCGAGGAGAACCTGACCAACAGCGTCGTCTTCCGCCTCTCGGGCGAGGTCTCCGCCCGGCGACTGACCGGAGACGGCGGCAGCCAAGGGGTGACCGGCTTCGGCGGCCTGCCGGCGGGCGATTACCTGCTGCGCGAGGAGCCGACGACCGCCGACCAGAGCGTCTTCGCCTTCTGCGGGCTCGACCCGACCGCCCCCGACCTGCGCTCGGCCCAAGCGGGGATCGAGCTCAGCCTGGCCGCCGGGCAACGTTTGACCTGCTACTGGTTCAACGTGCCGGACGACCTGACGGCGACGACCGGGGCGATCGTGGTCCACAAGTACGGCTGCGCCCTGGCCAGCGCGCGGGAGGCGCCGACCGGGTTCGATTGGTACGACGAGTGCTCGCCGCAGGGAGCCGGCGTCCGCTTCTCGCTGGCGCTGCTCGACGGGGAGGCGCGGACCGCGCTCGGGACGGCGGCGACCGACGGCGACGGGCTGGTCCGCTTCAACCGGCTCGACCCCGGCGTCTACGCCCTGCAAGAGGTGGGCGCCACCTGGTGCCGCGCGGAGTCGGACAGCGTCGACGCCCGCGGCAACGTGATCGTCCGCGCCGGGCAGCGGGCCAACGTCTGGATCTTCAATTGCCTCGGCACCACCCAGCCGCCGAACACGGGGGCCGGTCCCCTCGCCGGGGGATGGTCGTCGTGGGCCGGCGGGGACGAGGCCACGGCGCTCCTCGGCGCCGTCTGGCCGCTGGCCGGGCTGGCGGTGCGGGCGGTCCAGCGACGCTGGGGGTAGTCCGGGCGGCGGCCAACATTCGGGGCGGGCGCGGCGGGCGCGGCGGGCGCGGCGGGCGCGGCGGGCGCGCCCCGTCCCGCCTTGGTGCCGCGAGCCATTCTCGACTGAGCCTCGTAGCCCATTGGTCCCGATTGTTGCGGGAGGGAGGCGATCGAGGCGCCTTTGGCCCCGACGCGGCCTGCGGTTTGCTATCGTCTAGGTCGACGTTTCTCGAGCGAGCGGCGCCGGAGGATGCGGGACCGATGGGGGTACGACGAATCGATCGAGCCAGGTTGCCAGGAACCTGGATGGTGAGGCTACTGGTGGCGCTGCTGGTCGCCTCGGTGGCGCCGCAGTTGCTGGCGGCGTCCGGTGGGCGAGCCCAGCAAGCGGCAGAGCTGGAGGACGTGGTCGTCGTCCTGCCGGAGCGGGTGAATCTGGAGCGCGTGCTCGATCAGAACGAGATCCAGCCCGAAGAGCGCTACGAGGAGGTGGTCAACGGCTTCGCGGCCGAGGTGTCGCCGGCCACCCGCGAGGCGCTGGAGGCGATCCCGGGCGCGATCGTCAGCGACGATCGGTTGGTGACCAAAATCGGGCAGGAGTTCGAGACCGAGCGGCGGCGGCGGCAGGAACGTCAGGTTCTACCGACCGGGGTCGACCGGATCGACGCGGACCTGAACGACGCGGCCGCGATCGGGCGGGACGGCACGAGCGGGCCGCTGACGGGGGTCGGGATCGCGATCCTCGACACCGGCGTTGATCGGCACCGCGACCTCGACGTGCAGCCGGGCACCGCCTGCATCGGGAGGACGGGGACGCGCGACCGGGACGGCCACGGGACGCACGTCGCCGGCACGGCGGCGGCGAAGGACAACCGGAAGGGGGTCGTCGGCGTCGCGCCGGGGGCACCGATCTACCCGGTGAAGGTGCTGAACGACGACGGCGTCGGCAGCTACCGCTCGATCATCTGCGGCCTGGACTGGGTGGTCGCCAACGAGGACAAGGTCGACGTCGTCAACATGAGCCTGGGGGCGAGAGATCCCCAAAGCACGACGTGCGACTCGGACGCGCTCCATCGAGCGGTCTGCAACGTGGTCGAGGCGGGGATTCCGGTCGTCGTCGCGGCGGGGAACGAGGAGCGGTCCGCCGAGACCTTGGCCCCGGCCAAGTTCGACGAGGTGATCACCGTCTCGGCCTTTGCCGACGCCAACGGCCGGTCCGGGGGTGGCGGCAGCCGGACCTGCGCCAACAACCGGGACGACAGCTTTTCCCGGACCTACAGCAACTACGGGCCGGCCGTCGACATCGCCGCCCCGGGCGACTGCATCCGCTCCACCTACCCCGGCGACCGCTACCGAGTCTTCAGCGGGTCGAGCATGGCGTCCCCCCACGTCGCCGGGGCGGTGGCGCTCTTCCTGAGCGAGAACCCGGACGCATCGCCCGCCGATGTCCGGGAGTGGTTGTTGACGGAAGCCTCGGTGCCGCAGTCCGACCCGCGGGGCTTTGGCGGCGACGTCGACAGCGACCCCGAGCCGGCGCTCTACCTCGGCGGCTAGCGGCGATGGCAGAGGAGCGACGGCGCGGCACCATGGATCGGTGCGAAGCCGGGCGGGGGGGCACCTGAGCCCCGCTCGCGCCTGTTCGGGGCGGCCGGTCTGGTCCTGACGGCCCTCCTGCTGCTCGGGAACGGGGCCGGCGCGGCGCCGACCGCCCAATAGAACGCGGGGGCGGCCGAGGAGACGAGTTGATGAGCGCCAAGCACCTAATCCTCGCTTCGGTACTTTGCGGTGGCATACTAACCTCCGGGTCAGCTCAGGCTGAGACCATCAGTGCCGTGATTCCCGATCCGAGGGACTGTAAGGTCGCTCCATTGACTGAATCGGAACTCGAAGCCGCGAGATCGGCACCGGTTGCCACCGTGCCCATCCCCGCGGAGGGGGATGAGTTGCCCTCGATCCTGCAGGCGTTCGAGTTGACCGAGGAGGAACTGCCGGCAGGCGTCGCTGCCGACCAGGAGGTCGTGGATGCGATTACTTCGCTGCAAATCGAATATGTCGCCTGTTTGAATGCTGGTGAACTGGCGCGAGCGGCAGCGCTCCTGACGCCGCGAGAGCGAACGGAATTCCTGGAGAGCGTGGCTGGACTCGAATTCACCGACCGTCTCACTCGCCCCGAGCCGTTGCCGGAAGAGATGCAGATCCCGTCAGTCGCTGTCCGTAGCGTCCGCAGCTTGCCCGGGAATCGAGTTGGGGCGTTGGTAGATTGGGGACCGGAGACTAACTATCAGATTCATGAATTTGTGGATGGTCGATGGTTGATGGACAAGGAGATTTCGATCTACGGTGACAGTATGAGTGTAATCGTAGTCGCGGATGATGAGGCCTCGCCTTCACCATAGATCTCCGGGGCGCTGTGGCGTTCTCGGAAGGCGACGTGGTCGAAGTGGCCCGTGCCCGATGTGTTGCCGTGGCGGAGCGTTGGCGCCCCGCCCTCCTCAATCCCGACTCGCCCGCGGAGCGGTCCGTTCGATAGCCACTGTCGAAGGTTGCGCCTGTCCAGTATCCTTCCCTTGACCGTGAAGTCTGCGAAGGCTGCGGCGGCAGTTACCGCAACGGGCCGAGTGGAAGGGTTGGCGTTGAGGAGCTCGACTTGGCGTCGATGGGTTGGGATCGGCGCGCGGGGTGATCGGGTGGCGGCCCGGTCGCGCGGGAGGGTGGTGATCCTGGCAGCCCTCCTGCTGCTCGCGAACGGGTTTGGCGCGGCGCTGTCCGCCCAGCAGGAGGCGGGGGCGGGCTTGGAGGACGTGATCGTCGTCCTCGACGAGGGGGTCGACGCCGAGGCGACGGCCCGCGAGCTGGGGATCAAGCCGAAGTACGTCTACGACGACGTCGTCAACGGCTTCGCGGCGCGGGTCCCCAAGCGGGTGGCCGAGGCCGCCCGCCGCCAGCGCGGGGTGGCCAAGGTCGAGCGGGACACCCCGATCCGCGCCTTCGCCCAAACCGTCCCGACCGGCGTGCGGCGGATCGCGGCCGACGAGAACGCGACGGCGGCGATCGACGGCGGCGGGGGCGATCTCGACGTCGACATCGCGGTCCTCGACACCGGGATCGCCCGCGATCGCGATCTCCGGATCGCGGGCGGCACCAACTGCGTCGGGGGATCGGACTGGAACGACCTTAACGGCCACGGCACCCACATGGCCGGGATCGCCGCCGCCCGCGACGACGGGCGGGGGGTCGTCGGCGTCGCGCCCGGGGCGCGACTGTGGGCGGTCAAGGTCCTCGACGACGACGGCATCGGCAGCGTCTCCTCCCTCGTCTGCGGGCTCGACTGGGTCTATGCCCAGCGGGCCACGATCGACGTCGCCAACTTGAGCATCGGCGGCCGCGGCAACGAGGGGGACTGCGCCGGCACCGCGCTCCACCACGCGGTCTGCATCGTCGTCAATCGAGGGGGAATCCCGGTGGTCGCCGCCGCCGGCAACCAGGGCCGGGACGCCGACCGCTACATGCCCGGATCCTACAAGGAAGTGATCACCGTCTCCGCCTTTGCCGATCGCGACGGGGAACCCGGCGGCCTGGGGCGCCCCTGCCGCGCCCAAGGAGACGACGTCTTCCTCAGATCGAGCAACCGCGGGGAGGACGTCGACATCGCGGCGCCGGGCAACTGCATCGTCTCCACTTGGCTGCGGGGCAAAACCCGGCGGAAGACCGGAACCAGCACGGCCGCCGCCCACGTCTCGGGCGCGATCGGGCTCTACCTTGCGCAGAATCCGCGGGCCTCGACTGGGGACGTCCGCAAGTGGCTCCTGAGCGATGCCGCCTCCCGACCCCAGGACTCGGCCGAAGGGTTCTCGGGCGACCCCGACGGCTTCCCCGAGCGGGTGCTCTACCTGGGCGACTCGGCGAACGCCGGGAACTGATGCGGAATCCGGGTGGAGGCTTCCGCTTCCCGCCAGAAGCCCTCACCCCCAGCCCCCTTCCCCCGGTCCCGTGCGCGGGCGAGGGGCGCTTGTCCCGCTCCCGAGAGCGGAAAGGTTCAACCGAGCTTCGTAGAACGAGACGAACGGGACGGCCGTGGCGGAGATCATCGTCTTGGTCCACCTGGCGGCGACGCTGTTCATGGTCGGGGTGATCTGGTTCGTCCAGGTCGTCCACTATCCCCTCTTCGCCGGTGTCGGCCGCGACGGCTGGGTCGGTTACGCCGGGCTCCACGTGCGGCGGACCGGCTGGGTCGTCGGGCCGCCGATGCTGGTCGAGGCGGTCTCGGCCGTGGGTTTGGTCTTCGTCCGGCCGGCGACCATCCCGCCCGGCTGGGTCTGGCTGGGTCTGCTCCTGCTGGCGGTGGTCTGGCTGTCGACCTCGCTGGTCCAGGTGCCGCGGCACCGGCGGCTGGAGCACGGCTTCGACGCCGGGGCGGCGCGGTCGCTGGTGGTCTCGAACTGGGTCCGCACGACCGGCTGGACGGTACGGGGCGCGCTGGCGCTGGCGATGGTGGCGCGGCTGGTCGGCTGACGCGGCCGTCCGGTCGCGGGTGGGGCACGGGGTCACGGCGGTGGCGCCCAGCCCTGACGGCGGAGGCTCGGAGCGGTTTATCGTTCGCGAAGAAGCCCACGGGGCCCCCGGCGCGCCGAGGCTCGGCGGCCGATCAACTCGATCGTGGGACGACGACGGTCAGGAGTAGAACCTTGAATTGCCCGATCGACGAGAGCGAGTTGCGGATCAGCGAGCGGCAGGGGATCGAGATCGACTACTGCCCCAAGTGCCGCGGCGTCTGGCTCGACCGGGGCGAGTTGGACAAGCTGATCGAGCGCGCGGCGGTGCCGCCGCGGGGCGACCGGGATCCGTTCGGGGGGCGGGACGAGCCGATGCCCGCCCGCGGACGAGCCGACGAGCCTGGGTGGTCGGACGATCGCGACCGGGGACGGCGCGATGATCGCGACCGCGACGACGACTACCGACCGCGGAAGTCGAAACGGAAGTCCCTGCTGGAGGAGATCTTCGACCTCGACTGATCCGAGCTTCTGGGCAGGCCCCCGCGGCGCCGCTCGGGGCGGGGCCAAGGTCTGCTCCCACCGTCCGTCGCCCCCATCGGCAGAGGGGATACGGGATCCGGGTGAACCGTGGCGCCCCGGCAGTTGAACGCTCCACTCTCCTGCCGCAGCCTGACAGGGGCCGGGGGTGAGGGCTGCTCTCCGGCGGAGACAACCGATCACCCGGATTCCGTCTGATACCAAATGCGCCTGAACACTCGGGCTTCGTCTCCCCCTCTCCTGCCGCAGCGGGAGAGGGGGAGGGGGGTGAGGGCCGGCGCCGCGGACACCACGTTCACCCGGATTCCATCTGAGGGACAGCGACTGGCTCCGTTCCCTACCGCGCGTGGAGGCAGCCGCCGTCTCGGGCGGGGCCGATTCGGCGCGGCCGGTCTCGCCCCTACGCCTGGTCCAAGGGGCCGAAGGCGGGGTCCGGGGGGAGGGGGGCGGGCCGGTCGGGGCGACTTACGATCTCGACGTGGCGGCCCTCGCGGGAAGCTGTCTCGACGCCGTGCATGACTTCGAGGACGTGGAGGGCGAGGTCGCCGCTGGCGCGGTGGGGGCGGCCGGAGCGGAGGGCGGCGGCGAGGTCGGCGGGGCCGAGGCCACGGCTGTTCGCGGTGTAGGGGCGGCTGATCGGGACCTCGCGCCAGGCGTCCTCCTCGGCGCGGCGGAGGCGGACCGGGCCGCCGAAGGTGTTGGGGTCGGGGAGGGCGAGGGTGCCGAGGGAGCCGAAGAGCTCCAGCTTCGGCGCGTCGCTGGCCCAGACGTCGAACGAGGTGACGAGGGTGGCGATCGCGCCGCCGTCGAAGTCGAGGACGGCGGCGAGGTGGGTGGCGGTCTCGACCGGGATCGTCTCGCCGGCGCGGGGCTGGCTGGTGATCGTCCGCTCGGAGAAGGAGGCGCGGGCTGAGCCGGTGACGCGGCGGACGGGGCCGAGCAGCGCGACGAGGGCGGTCAGGTAGTAGGGGCCCATGTCGAAGAGGGGGCCGCCGCCCGGTTGGTAGTAGAAGTCGGGGTTGGGGTGCCAGCCCTCGTGGCCGTGGTTGAGCATGAAGGCGGTGGCGGCGACCGGCCGACCGATTGCGCCGTCGTCGATCAACTCGCGGCAGGTCTGGAGGCCGCCGCCGAGAAAGGTGTCGGGGGCGGCGCCGACGCGGACGCCGGCGGCGGCGGCGGCCGCGACGAGGCGGCGGCCGTCGTCCAGGGCGACGGCGAGCGGCTTCTCGTTGTAGACCGACTTCCTGGCCGCGATCGCGGCCAGGGCGACCGGGGCGTGGGCGTCCGGGGTCGTCAGGTTGAGGACCAGCTCGACCTCGGGGTCGGCCAGGAGCGCATCGACGGCGACCGCCTTCGGCACGTCGAACTCGGCGGCGCGGTCGCGCGCCCGTTCGGGATCGGCGTCGGCGCAGGCGACGACGCGCAGCGGCGCGAAGCGAGCGATGTTCTCGAGGTAGATGCCGCTGATGTAGCCGCAACCGACGAGGCCGACGCCGACGGGCGCATCCATGGGTCGTGCTCCTTGACCTGGTGGTGCGTCTCAGCTCGGTCGCCGGACGGTCGATTCCTCAGGTAGGGGCGACGCACGCGTCGCCCCTACCGACGACCGACAGCCCACGGTCGGCGCTCCGCTAGCGGCCGCCGGCCCAGCGGAGGCCGCGGCGGACGAGCTCGCGGGCCCCGGGGACGTCGAAGTCGACCGCCTTGTGGCCGAGCGAGCAGTAGAAGACGCGGCCCGTCCCCCACCGCCGCTTCCAGGCGACCGGCATCACCGTGCCGGCGACCCAGGGCGCGTGCTCGCTGGAGAAGGTGGTCGTCGCCAAAACCTCGTTCGCGGGGTCGACGTGGAGATAGTACTGCTCGGAGTGCATCGCGAAGTCGGCGAGCTCGGCGGTGATCGGGTCGTCCGGGACGGTGATCTGGACGGTGTAGTCGATCACGTTGCCGGGGTGGGCCACCCACTGGCCGCCGACCATCCACTGGTAGTCCGGGTTGTTGCGGAAGGCGTCGGCCATCCCGCCGTGCCAACCACCGAGACCGACGCCCCCGCGGACCGTCGCCAGCAGGCCGGCCTCATGGTCCTTGGTGATCGTCCCCATCGTCCAGGTGGGCACGATCAGGTCGAGGCGGGCCAGCTTCTCGGTGTCGAGATAGACGTCGAGCGTCTCGGCGATCTCGACCGCGAAGCCGTCCTCCCGCAGCAGCGGCGCGAAGATCTCGGCGCACTGCTGGGGCTCGTGCCCTTCCCATCCCCCGACGACCATCAGTGCCGCTGGCATCGTTCGCTCTCCTTCGGTCCGACGTGACGCTCAGTCGATCGGCCGCACGGCCGACGGTTGGGGCGGAAACAGGCTCTCGACCAGGGTGCGCGACTCCTCGCTCCGCTGGGCGCCGCAGTCGGCAAACATCTGCTCCAGCTCGGAGAGGGAGCGGTGGCCGAAGAGGAGATGGAGAAAGGTCAGGGGCGGGAAGGAGGCGCTCGCCTCCTTCCGGTCCGGGTTCGGCCAGGGCTGGATGTCGGTCAGGCGACCTGCCGCGAAGCGGAGGCGCAGCCCATCGCGGTAGAAGTTCAAGCGCAGCTCGCCCGAGAAGTTGGCGACCGGCGAGGCGGCCAGCCGAGCCTCGAGCACGGGGGCAACGCGGCGGACGAAGGCGGGGAGGTCGGGCACGCGCAGGTACCAGGTGTAGGGGCGATGGACTTGGCGCGCTCGGTCGGGGAGGAGGGCGTAGAGAGGATGCTCGGAGCCGAGCTCGAAGACGAGTTGGTCGCAGCGTCGCGGTCCCGCAGCCGGAGCGTCGGGGGCCGGCGGCGCCTCGGCGTAGCGGAGGCCGGTCGCCCGCAGGCTCCGCAGCAGGGGCGGGGCGACGGCCGCCCAAGAGCTGCCGGGGGCGAGCTCGCAGGCGTGGGTCCAGAGGGCGTCCTGCCAGAGGCGCCGCACGTGGACCAGATAGCCGACCGGCGCCGGCGGGTCGGCGTCGGCCCCCGGGTTCGGCTCGATGATCGAGATCAGGCGGCGGGTGTCGCTCGCCTCGCTGCGCCCCTCCATCTCGTAGCGCCAGATCGCTTCGTCGCGGACCGCGGCCAAGAGCGAGCGGCGGCGGGCGGCGGCGTCGGTGGCCGCCAGGAACGGGGCGTCGGCGGCCGTCGCCGGACGGAGCCGGAACGGCTCGGCGCCCTCCTTCAGCTCGGGGACGCGGAAGATCGGGACCCGCCGCAGGTCGTCGAGAGCGAGCGTCATCTCGTAGCCGAACTGGCGGTAGTACCAGGGGATGCCGGTGATCCCCTGCACCAGATGCCCCATCCCCGCGCTCCAGGCGTGGGCCACGTCCATCTGGCGGCGGACGAGGCCGCGCCGGCGATAGTCCGGGTGCGTGCCGACGAGCTCGATCCGGCCGACGCCGAACTCGACGCCGCCGTAGGACCAGGTCTGCGGGATCAGGTTGAGGGTGGAGACGATCCGGCCGGAGCCGGCGTCTTCGACGATGGTGAAGAGGTCGGGCCGGAAGGTGGGATGGGGGCGGGCCAGCAGATCGTGGGTCCAGGCGGCGACGCTCTCGTCGGGGGCGCCGGGGGCGTCGCCGTGGAGCTCGCCGTTGAAGGCGGCGAGGCGGTCGGCGTCGGCGGCGGACGCCGACCGGAGGCGGAGGCCATCGCCGAGGT
>JBBSNJ010000052.1:0-9760 GCA_038232775.1 Thermomicrobiales bacterium | reverse complement strand
TCCCGGCCGCGCTCTTCGCGGCCGACCTGGCGCGGCTCGGGCACGGGCCGGTGGCGCCCGACGAGCTGGGCGTGGCGATGCTCTTCCTGCCGCGGGACGACGACGGCGAGGCCCGCGGCCGGGCGCTGGTCGAGGCGGCGGTCCGGGGCCGGGGGCTGACCGCGCTCGGCTGGCGCGAGGTGCCGGTTGAGCCGGCGGTGCTGGGGCGGACGGCGCGGGCGACCCTGCCGCGGATCGCCCAGTTGTTGATCGGGCGGCCGGCGGGGGCGACCGAGGACGGCTTCGAGCGGGAGCTCTTCCTGGCGCGGAAGGCGGCCGAGCGGGCGGCGGCGGGCGACGGGCTCGACGACCTGTTCGTCGTCTCCTGCTCGGCGCGGACGCTGATCTACAAAGGGTTCTGCCTGCCGGCCGACCTGCCGGCCTTCTACACCGATCTGCGCGATCCGGCCTACGAGACCGCGATCGCCCTCTTCCACCAGCGCTACTCGACCAACACCTTCCCGACCTGGGCGCTGGCCCAGCCGTGCCGGTTCATCGCCCACAACGGCGAGATCAACACGATCCAGGGGAACCGGACCTGGATGGAGGCGCGCGCGCCCGGCCTGGCCTTCGCCGACGGGACGAGCGGCGAAGCGCTGCGGCCGGTCGTCAGCCTGACCGGAAGCGACTCGCTCAGCCTCGACAACGTGCTCGAGCTGCTCTACCACGGCGGGCGCTCGCTGCCACAGGCGCTGATGACGCTGGTGCCGGAGCCGTGGGAGCAGCTGGCGGCGCCGGCCGAGATGGCGCCCGAGCTGCGGGCCTTCTACGACTTCCAAGCGGGGTTGATGGAGCAGTGGGACGGGCCGGCGGCGCTCGGCTTCAGCGACGGGGTGCTGGCCGGGGCGACCCTCGACCGGAACGGACTCCGCCCCCTCCGCTACGCGGTCACCGCCGATGGGCTCTTCGTCGCCGGCTCGGAGGCGGGGACGGTCGCGATCGACGAGGCGAACGTCGTCGAGAAGGGCCGGCTGGGACCGGGCCAGATGATCGTGGTCGACACGCGGCGGGGGGTGGTGCTCCGCAACGACGAGCTGAAGGCGGAGGTGGCGGCGGCGGCGCCGTACGGCGACTGGCTGCGGCGGCACCGGGTCAAGCTCGATCCGATCGCGGCCGACGCGGAGGAACCGGCGGCCGAACCGGCGCCAGGCCCGGTCGCGGGGGCGCGGGCGAACGGTCGACCGAAGGCGGACAGCGGGCAGGTCGCGCTGCAGCGGGCCTTCGGCTACTCGGCCGAGGAGCTGCGCCTGGTCGTACAGCCGATGGCGGCGGAGGCGAAGGAGCCGACCTGGTCGATGGGGGACGACGCGCCGCTGGCGGTCCTCTCCGAGAAGGCGCGGCCGTTGCACGCCTTCTTCCGCCAGCGCTTCGCCCAGGTGACGAACCCGGCGATCGACTCGCTGCGCGAGCGGAAGGTGATGGCGCTCGACTCGTTCGTCGGGCCGCGGGGCAACCCGCTGGTCGAGGCGCCGGAGCAGGCGCGCCTGATCCACCTGCCGAGCATCGTCCTCTCGGCCGGGGAACTGGCGGCGATCCGGGAGCTGGACGGCGAACTGCGGGCGGCGACGATCTCGACCCTGTTCCCGCCCGCGGGGGATGAACCGGCCGGGGAGGCGCTCGAGGCGGCGCTCGCCCGGATCCTGGCCGAGGCCGAGGCGGCGATCGAGGACGGGGCCGGCATCCTGATCCTGAGCGACCGGGGGGTCGACGCCGAGCGGGCGGCGGTGCCGATGCTGCTGGCGGTCGGCGCGGTCCACCACGGGCTGATCCGGGCCGGGCTGCGGTCGCGGGCCGACCTCCTCGCGGAGGCGGGGGAGGTCTGCGACGTCCACGCTCTGGCCTGCCTGATCGGCTACGGGGCGGCCGCGGTCCATCCCTACCTGGCGCTGGCGGCGGCGGCGGCGCTGGCGGGGACGCGGGGGCACGAGGAACTCAGCCCGGCCGAGCTGCGCCGGAACTACGTCTCGGCGCTCGAGCACGGCTTCCTGAAGGTCGCTTCGAAGATGGGGATCTCGACCGCGATGGGGTACCGCGGGGCGCAGATCTTCGAGACGATCGGGCTCGACCCGGCGGTGGTCGGGCGCTGCTTCGCCGGCACGCCGGCGCGGCTGGGCGGGATCGGGCTGGCCGAGATCGAGGCCGACGCCCGGCGCCGCCACCGGGACGGGTTCGGCGAGGCGGCGGCCAAGCTGCCGGACCTCGGCTTCGTCCGCTACCGCAAGGAAGGGGAGCCACACGCCTTCGAGCCGCCGATGGTCAAGCTGTTGCAGCAGGCGGTCAATACCGGCCGCGCCGAGGACTACCAGGCTTACCGGGAGCAGGTGGCCGGGCACGCGCCGACGGCCGTCCGCGATCTGCTGGTGCGGAAGCCGCTGGGGGCGGCGGTGCCGCTGGCCGAGGTCGAGCCGGCCGAGGCGATCCTGACCCGGTTCGTGGTGACGGCGATGTCGCTCGGCGCGCTCAGCCCGGAGGCGTTCCGGACGCTGGCGATCGCGATGAACCGGATCGGCGCCCGCTCGAACTCGGGCGAGGGGGGCGAGGACCCGGACTGGTACGACGAGACGGGGGACGACGTCGCCCACTCCAAGGTCAAGCAGGTGGCGTCGGGGCGGTTCGGCGTCACGGCCCGCTACCTGGCGATGGCCGAGGAGCTGGAGATCAAGATCGCCCAGGGGAGCAAGCCGGGCGAGGGGGGGCAACTACCGGGGCACAAGGTGACGCCATTCATCGCCCGCGTCCGGCACGCGGTGCCGGGGCTGCCCCTGATCTCGCCGCCGCCGCACCACGACATCTACTCGATCGAGGACCTCAAGCAGTTGATCTACGACCTGCGGCAGATCAACCCGCGGGCCAAGATCGGGGTCAAGCTGGTGGCCGAGGCGGGGGTCGGCACCGTCGCCGCCGGCGTCGCCAAAGCGCGGGCGGACTACATCCTCGTCTCCGGGCACTCCGGGGGGACAGGGGCGTCGCCGCTGGCCTCGATCAAGCACGCCGGCTGCCCCTGGGAGCTGGGGCTGGCGGAGACGCAGCAGACCCTAGTGATGAACGGGCTCCGCTCGAGGGTGCGGCTGCGGACCGACGGCGGGATCAAGACGGCCGAGGACGTGATCACGGCGGCGATGCTCGGGGCCGAGGAGTTCGGCTTCGGGACGTCGGTCCTGGTCGCGATCGGCTGCGACATGGCGCGGCAGTGCCACCTCAACTCCTGCCCGACCGGGATCGCGACCCAGCGCGACGAGCTGCGGGCGAAGTACACCGGGCGGCCGGAGCAGGTCGTCGCCTACTTCACCCTGCTGGCCGAGGCGGTGCGGCAGGAGCTGGCCGCCCTCGGCGCCCGCGGCATCGACGATCTGGTCGGCCGCTCCGATCTGCTGGCGGCCAAGCCGGCGGCGGGGCGGGCGGCGCTGCTCGATCTCTCGGCCTTGTTCGCCGAGCCGGCGCCGGCGGCGGAGCGGCGGAAGTCGACCGAACTGCCGCCCGAGCCGGAGACGCTCGACGACCAGGTGCTGCACCGGATCCGGCCGGCGCTTGACCGCGGCGAAGCGGTGGCGATAGCGGAGCCGATCCGGACCGAGCACCGGACGGTCGGGGCCAAGCTGGCGTACGAACTGACCGTGCGGCGGCAGGCGGGGACGGCGCCGGCGACGGTGACCTGCTCCTACACCGGCAGCGCCGGCCAGAGCTTCGGCGCCTTCGCCGTCCACGGGCTGCGGCTGACGCTGGCCGGGGAAGCGAACGACTACGTCGGGAAGGGAATGAGCGGCGGCGAGATCGCGATCCGACCGCCGGCGGCGGCGGCGTTCGCCGCGCCGCAGACGATCGCCGGCAACACGATCCTCTACGGCGCGACCGGGGGCGCCCTCTTCGTCGCAGGGGCGGCGGGGGAGCGGTTCGGGGTCCGCAACAGCGGGGCGTCGGCGGTGGTCGAGGGCGTCGGCGACCACGGCTGCGAGTACATGACCGGTGGGGTGGTGGCGGTGCTCGGGGCGACCGGGCGCAACTTCGGCGCCGGGATGACGAACGGGGCGGCGTTCGTCTGGGACGAGGCAGGGATGTTCCCGGACCGGATCAACGGCGAGTCGGTCGTGATCGAGAGCCTGCGGCCGGAGGACGACGCGGCGCTGGAGTTGCGGCGGTTGGTCGAGCGGCACGTCCGCTTGACCGAGAGCGAGCACGCCCGGCGGCGGCTGGTCGACTGGGAGGGAACGCTGGCGCAGACCTGGCTGGTGGTGCCGCGGGCGGTGCTGGCGGCGCGGGCGGAGGCGGCCGAGGCGACCGAGGCGACCGAAGCGGCCGAGGCGGCCGAGGCGGCCGAGGACCTGACCGTGAAGGGCGCGGCCGACTGACCAAGTAGGCTCGCTGCCGCGGTTCGCCCGGTTGCTCGGGAGCGGCCCCCAGCCCCGCCGCCTTCTTGCCCTCGAGGCGGCGGGAGGCACGGGAGCGGGGAACGGGTCGGCGGCGGCAAGGCCCTCGGGGGTGGCCGTCGATCGCCGTTCCCGGCGTCGTCGCGTGGTCGACCGGGTATTGCGGCATCCGAGTGAAGACTACGGCGGAGGCTGGCGCCGACGGCCCTCGCCCCCGGCCCCTCTCCCGCTGCGGCGGGCGAGGGGAGCACGGTCTGCTCCGCCGGAGCCAATCGGACCCGATCAACCGGATTCCGCACGATGCGGAATCCGGTAGAACCGGTCCACCATCGGACGGGGGACGGGCTCCCCTCTCCCGCACACGGGACAGGGGTCGGGGGTGGGGGCATCTCCCCGGCGAAACAAGAGGAAGGTAACGGCATGGACGCGGCGGAGCGCCAGGCACTGATCGAGCGGTACGAGGCGGGGCCGGCGGTCGTGGTCGAGGCGCTGGCGGGGATCACCGACGCGGAACTCGACGCCCGGCCCCAGCCCGGAGCGTGGACGGCGCGGGAGGTAGTCCACCACCTGGCCGACAGCGAGATGACCTCCGCCATCCGGCTGCGGCGCCTGCTGGCGGAACACGACCCGGAGATTGTCGGCTACGACGAAGAAGCGTTCGCGCGGCGGCTCCACTACGAGCGGCCGATCGCCGCCGACTTGGCGCTCTTCGGGGCGGTGCGGCGTTCGTGCGCTGAGCTGCTGGCGCGCCTGGACGACCGGGCCTGGACGCGGGCCGGGTCGCACTCGGAGAGCGGACGCTACGGGGTGACCGACTGGCTCAAGATCTACGCCGCCCACGCCCACGACCACGCCGCGCAGATCGGGAAGGCGCGGAGGGGCTGATACGAACTTCGGGTGATCAATGGGGGTTCGCCCGGTGCTCCGCGACCAGGCTCCCCTCGCCTGCCGCGGCGGGCGAGGAGTCGGGGGTGAGGCCATCGCCGCCATCACGAACACCAAGCCGTCACCCGAAGTTCGTATGATTCCCAATCTCGGCGCCGGTTTCCACCTTCGACCAGCCGTCCTCGCCCCCGACTCCGCCCCGCCTCCCCGTTCGCCGGGACGGGTCTCGCACGCGCGAGCGCGGCGGGCCGAGTCGGGAGCGCTCGGGGAAAACTCTCCGCCTGGACAACGTCATCCGAGCTCGACCACAGCGTTTCCGGAATGGATTCCCCCGTCTTGTGGTCGCGCCGCCGGCCCCACCGCTCCTCCATCGTTGGATCCCGCACCGCGCCGCCCACGGCGGACAGGGGGCGCCATCGTCGCCGCCGCCAGCCGGTCGCGGATCAGCGCCGCGGCCGCGAGACCGAGCAGATTGAGGCCGGCGGCGACGAGGAAAACGTCGCCGAAGGCGGCGAGCGCCGCGGGACGGGTCGCGGGGTCGCCCAGGACCGCGCCGTGGGCTCCCAGCCGGGCACCGAGGACCGTCGCCAGGAGCGCCACGCCGACGCCGGTCGCGAGCTGCCGGACGGCGTTGTAGGCGGCGGTGGCGCGGCCGGTCGCCGCTTCGTCGATGCCGGCGAAGCTGGCCGCCTGGAGCGGCACGAAGACGAAGCCGAAGGCGACGCCGAGCGGCAGGACGAGCGCCCGGATCGTCCCGGGGTCGGCGTCGGGGAGCCGGGCGAAGGCGAGGGCCAGCAGCGCGGCGAGCGCCGATCCGGCCATGACCAGTCGCCGCGGTCCGAGCCGCGGGTAGAGCCGGCCGGCCAGCGGCGCGGCGAGCATGATCCCGAGCGCGGTCGGGAAGGTGGCCAGACCGGAAGCGAGCGGCGAGAAGCCCCGCTCCGCTTGGAGCAACTGGGGCAGCAGGAAGACGATCCCGAAGAAGCCGGCGTTGGCGCAGAAGAGAACCGCGCTGCCGGCGGCGAAGAGGCGGTCGCGGTAGAGCCGGGGGTCGAGCATCGGCCGCGCCGCCCGCAGCTCGACCGGGACGAAGAGGAGCAGCGCCGCCAGGCCGACCAGTCCGGGTCCGGCGACCCAGGGGTCGGCGGCGCCGCGGGAGCCGAGCTCCCCCAGGGCGTAGACCAGGCTCGGCAGGCCGACGGCGGCGAGCGCGAAGCCGGGCAGATCCAGCGGTCCGGCGTCCGCCGCCCGGTACTCGCGCAGGCCGCGCCAGGCGACCGCCAGCCCGATCATTCCGAGCGGCACGTTGATCAGGAAGATCCAGCGCCAGGACGCCTCCTGCACCAGGTAGCCGCCGACCACCGGCCCGAGGGCCGGCGCCACCACCGCCGGCACGGTCAGCAGCGAGGCCGCCCGCGCCCGCTCGGCCAGGGGAAAGGCGCGGAAGACCATCGCCGCGCCGACGGGCGCCAAGAGGCCGCCGCCGACCCCTTGGACCACCCGGAAGGCGACCAGGCTGCCGACGTCCCAGGCCAGCCCGCAGAGGAGCGAGCCGGCGGTGAAGAGGGCGAGCGCGGCGAGGAAGGTCCGCTTCGTCCCGAACCGGTCCCCCAACCAGCCGCTGACCGGGATCGCCACCGCCACGCTCAAGAGGTAGCCGGTGGCGACCCAGGCGATCGTCGCCGGCGGCGCGGCATAGACCGCGGCCAGGCGGGGCAGGGCGACGTTGGTGATCGTCAGGTCGAGCAGGGTGACGAAGAGGCCGAGGACGTAGACCCCGGCCACGAGCCACTTGCCCGAGTCGTCGTGCCCACCGCCGTTCGCGGTGTCGCGCTCCATTGTCCGACCTCCTCCTCGATACCGCGGGCCGAGGCGCCGGCGGCGATCGTCGCCGGCGCCCGATCCGGCGTTCGGTGATCTCGGCCGCCGCGGCGGCCCTCCCGCGGCGTCCGGGCCATACCCTCCGCTTCCGTGGGAGCGGACCTCGTGCGGCCTCCCCGGCTTCAGCGGCCTTCAGTTGATCGCGACCGCCGGCGACGGAAGCCGCGCCCAATCCGCCGGCCCCATTCCAGATGTCCCGCCCGCGTCAGATGGGAATCTGTCCCGCGGCCGAGAACAGAACGGCCCCACGGACTCCGCATCGGCCCTTCGGCGCCGCTCGCTGCCGACCCCTCCGGCACCGCTCGATGCAGCCGCCCAACCCGACACCCGTGGGCGGAAGCGGGAGCGCCGCGACCCCGCTTCAGCCAACGCTCGGAGCAGACGGGGTCAGGCGGGAGGTGGGGCCAGCGGGCTCCGCCCCGGCGGTCCGTTCCGCGGTGCTGCCGGCCCGGCCCCGCTCCAGCCAGAGCTTGCGCAGCGACAGCAGGTGGAGCACCACGCCGAGCGGGACGACGAAGGTGGGGATCAATGCGAGCGGGAAGCTGACCGGGAAGATCGCCGGGCCGAACGGTTGGAAGCCGGCGGCCGCCCGCGCCAGCCACTCCGGCGAGCCGCCGAAGAGCGCCGCCGCCGGCCGGGCCAGGGCCGAGGTCCCGATCCCGATCGCGACGACGAGGTCGGCCAGGCCGAACAGGTTCCAGCCCCAGGCGGCACGGCGGGCGAACGCGCGCCGCCTCGCCCAAGCGGCGGCGACCAGCACGGCACCGGCACCGGCACCGGTCAGGATGTCGCCCCAACCGGCGGGGATCGCGAAGTAGGCGGGGACCACGCCGGAGGCGGCGGCGACCAGGAAGACGGCGCCGATGGTCCGGTAGAGCTGGGCGCCGATCAGCCAGTGCTGGGGCGTCGCGGCGAGGAGCCGCCGCCCGGTCTCGGTCCGGGTCGCCAGGCCGTAGCCGGCGGCGACGACCGCCACCACGTAGGCGATGATCGCGACCGGTGGTGGCTCGGGCAAGGCGAACGTGACGATCCCGGCGGCCGCGGCCCAGGCCACGACCAGCGCCGCCGTCCGCCGCCGCACCTGGGTCAGGGCCAGAGCCGCGAACGGGGGAGAGTTCCCTCCGGCGGTCGGGGTCGCCAGCACCCCGGGCCGGGCCGCGAGGCGGGTCACGCCGAAGTAGACGAGGGTGGCCATCGCCAGATCGACCGCGACAATGAGAAGCGTCACGGAAGTCGGCAGCGGGTTCGTCGGCATCGTGGTCTCCTTGGAATCGTGACGGCGGCGGGCGCGCGTCGCGCGCTCGGTCGAGACGTCGAAGCGGAGTCCGATTGGTGAGCGCTCGGAGCTGGCGACCCGCCGCGCCGGCGATCGGGTCGGCAGGGTTCTGGGGGATCGCGGGAGGTTTCGCGGGCCGTTCGGCCACGACCGCTAGAGGGGGACGATCGCCAGCTCCCAGAAGGGGCGCAGGGCCATCCCGTCGAGAAGGCGCACCGCCTCCTGCCGGGACTCGTTCCGCGAGACGAGCCACCCCCGCGACCGGTCGGCCGCCCAAGAGAAGGCGTCGGTCACCCCTGCCCGGGTCAGCGCCTGGACGCGCTCGGCCTCCTCCGGCAGCAGCGCCGCCGCCGCCTCGGGGAAGCCGTTGGGGTAGACGAAGTGGATCATGAACCGCATCGCGTGCCTCCTTGACGGTCTCGCTCGGGCGCGGTCGCCCGGGCGCGCGCTCGTCGGTCGCCGGGATCGGCTGGGGGGGGCACGGTCCGCCCTCGGCCGCAGCCTTCCCGTCACCGTCGTTCCCGGCGGCTAGAACCAGCGGCGGACTTGTGCCCGATAGCGCCCGTAGTCGGCCCCGAACCGCCGGTCCAGGTAGCGCTCCTCCCGCTCGACGACGCCGCGCCGGACGACCAGCAAGGCGCCGAGGACGGCGAGCGCGACCCAAGCCGCGTTCGCCAGGGCGGCGACGCCGAGCCCGAGCAGGGTGAACGCGACGTAGATCGGGTTGCGGCTGAACCGGTACGGCCCGGCGACGACCAGGCTGGTCGTCGGCCGGCCGGGGTCGACCTCCGTCCCGGCCCGGCGGAGGGTCGCGATCGCGGACCCGGCCAGCCCCGCCGCGGACGCGACCAGCGCCGCTCCCGCCGCCCCGCCGCCTGGTCCCGCTCGACGATGCCGGCCGCCTCCAGATCGCGCAGCCGCAGCGTCAGCCACTTCGGCGTGATCCCGCCCAGGGCGCGCCTCAGGTCGGTGAATCGCTGCGGTCCCAGCAGCAGATCGCGCACGATCAGCAGCGCCCACTTCTCGCCCACGACCTCCAGCGCTCGCGCCGCGGGACAGTAGTGCCCGAAACCCTTGGTCGTCGCCATGCCCTCCTCCCCCTCTTGACAATATGTATCTTTTAGATACTATCTATCAGATACCGATTCTACCACGGTTCGGGGCGCGGCTGCCGCCCCCGACGATCCCCGCCCGCGCGGGACGGGGCCGAGGACAGGAGGAGCGATGGACGGTTCGGACGCGAACGGGAACCACGACGACACCGCGGGCGTGATCGCGCCGCCGCCGCTGATCTTCGGCGGGGCGAGCGCGCTCG
>JBBSNJ010000051.1:0-9947 GCA_038232775.1 Thermomicrobiales bacterium | reverse complement strand
TCGAGCAGCCCGCCGGCGACGGTCGCCTCCCGGTTGGCGAAGACGTTGGCCGAGACCGTCAGGTGCGGGACCAGGTTCAGCTCCTGGAAGACGATGCTGACGCCGAGCCGCCGCGCCTGGAGCGGGTCGCTGATCGTCACCGGCCGGCCGCGCAGGACGAGGGTGCCGGCGTCCGGGCGATGGACGCCCGCCAGCATCTTCATGATCGTCGACTTGCCGGCTCCGTTCTCGCCGACGACGGCGTGGATCTCGCCGGCGCCGATGGCGAAGCTGACGTCGCTCAGCGCCGTCACCCCGCCGAACCGCTTGGTCACCCGGTCGAGCCGGATCACCTCGCGACCGGCCGCGTCGAACTCCACCGGAGCATCCATCGCCCTGATCCCCGCCTCGCTCGTCCGCCCCGCTCGACGGTCTCGGCCCGGAGCGGCGCGATCGCACCGCTCCAGGCCCAAGACCGCGGCCCGTCCCGCCCTCCCGCCGTCGCGCTCCGGCGGGAGGGCGGTTCCGGCTCCCGTGGCCGGCTACGCCTCCGGGCTCGCCACCGGCGAGGCATCGCTGCCCCCTCCCGGCGTCCGCAGAGCGTCGTACGGCCGAGCCGCCTCGTTGAGGTCGGCGAAGTTCTCCGGAATGTAGCTCGCGTAGAACTCCCGCTCGACCTCCGGGTCCGATTCGCGGGCGACGAATTCGTTGACGTTTTCGGCCGTCACCACCTCGGTCGGTGTCTCGAGCCAGCCGCCCACTGCTTGGCCGGTCCGGATCTCCTCGACCAGCGCCCGCACCGGCAGGTAGCCTTGGAGGTAGGGTTGCTGGCCAAGGGTGACATCGACCAGCCCTGCCCCGATCGCGTCGAGGGTGGGCACATCCAGGTCGTAGCCGGTCGCCACCCAGTCGGCCCCGGATCGCTCCTTGATCTGGGCCAGGTTCGCCAGGTCCAGGGAGCAAAGCCCGACCATCGCCACGGCCTCGGGGTTGGCCGTGGTCAAGTTCTCCCAGCGCGAGTAGTTCTCCTCGTTCGAGGTCGTCACGTCCTGGGCCTCGCTGACCTCGAACCCGCTCCCCTCGAGCGCCTGGACGAAGCCGTCGTACCGGTCGACGAGAACCGGATTGCCGAGCAAGCACATGCCGACCACGATCCGACCGGACGTCACCCCCTTTTCCTCCAACGCCCGCAGCGTCTCATTGCCGAGGACCACACCGGAGCTGAACTCGTCCTGCCCGACCCAGAGGTCGAGGTCGGAGTTGAGCGCCGTGTTGTTGGAGGAGGCGAGCGGGATGCCGGCCTCGGTCGCCTGCGCGATCAAGGAGTTCCAGGGGTCGCCGCCGTTGGGGATGACGACGATCCCGTCGTAGCCGCCTTGGATCGCCGTCTCGAAGAACGCCTGGTGGGTCGGGATGTCGAACCCGGCCTGGCCGAAGACGTCGACCGTGACGCCGAGGTCCTCGCCGGCTTGGAGGGCGCCGCGCCGGATGACCTCCGTGAACGCGTTCAGACCGTGCATCACATAGGCGATCCGGATGTCGTCCTGGGCCGCCGCCGCGCGGCCGGGCGCCGCCAGCAGCGGCATCGCCAACATCGTCGACAAGAGCAGCGCGAAGAGCACGCGGGTCGTCCTCACTGTGCTTCTCCTTCGTCTCACGTCCGACCGGCCTCCCCAGCGAGGGCCGGCTCCGTTCCGCTCCACTTCGATCCCGCCTTGGCCTCACCCCCTTTCGCGGCTCGTCGTCCGGTCTTCGCGGCTCAGGAGCGCCGCTTGATCAGGTAGTCGAGCGTGACCGCCGCGATGATCACGGCGCCGGTGGCGACGTCGAACCAGTTCGGACCGACGTGGAGCAGGGTCAAGCCGTTCTGGATCAGCCAGACGATCAAGGCGCCGACGATGGCCCCCAGGACCGAACCCGAGCCGCCCGTCAGCGCCGTGCCCCCGATGATCGTCGCCGCGATCACCTTCAGCTCGATCCCGATCCCGGTCTGCGGATTGCCGGACTGGTTGAAGGCGAGCACGACCACCGCCGTGATCCCCGCGATCAGACCCATCAACGTCATCACCAGCACCCGGTAGCGTCCGATCCGGATCCCGGAGAAGCGGGCCGCTTGCAGGTTGCTGCCGATCGCCTGCACCCGGCGGCCGAAGGCGGCCCGGTTGAAGAGGATCCAGCCGAGGAGGGCGGCCAGCGCCATCACCCAGACGCTGGTCCAGACCCCGGCGATCCGGCCCCCCACCTGCTCGAAGAACCAGCCGCCCCGCTGCTCCCGCGAGAGGGCGACCGGCGCCCCGCCGGCGACGACCAAGCCGAGCCCCTTGAAGACGCTCAAGGTGCCGAGGGTGACGATGATCGACGGGATCCGGAGCAGCACGCTCAGCAGACCGTTGGTCAACCCGCAGAGGGCGCCGATTAAGACGCCGGCGGCGACCGCCAGCCAGAGATCGACCCCGTCGCGCATCAGGGCGGCCATCGAGACGCTGGCCAGCATCAGGCTCGAACCGACCGAGAGGTCGATGTCGCCCATCGCGATCACGAAGACCATGCCGACGGCCAGGATCCCGACGTAGCTCGCCTGCCGCAGCACCGTCAGCAGGTTGTTCGCGGTCCAGAACTGGTCGCTGGCGAAGGTCAGGAAGAGGCAGATCACGGCCAACGCCCCGAGGACGCCGATCTCGTCGATTCCCCCCAGACGCCGCAGCGCCCCCCCGGTCCGGCCCGCGGCCCCCGGCAGTCCACCGCCGGCCCGCCCCACCGGCAGGCCGCTCGTCTGCCCCTCGCCCATCGACTCACTCCTTGGCCGCGCCGCCCGCGCGGGGGCGTCAGCCCGACGTCGGACCGCTTGCGGCCAGCCGGCCGTCGATCGTCGCCACCGCGAACGGCGGCAGGTTCACCTCCGCCTCGCCACGGGCCAGATCGAGCAGCGCCGGCGCTCGCCGCCGGAACTCCCGCGGCGACTCCGCCGCTTGGAGGTAGGAACTCTCGTCCAGTAGTCGGATCGTGCCGCCGGTCAGCGCGGGCACCGCCAGCCGGACCGTCGTCTCCTGATCGAGGAAGCTGGCGACGAGGACGCGGAGCGCGTCGCCGCTCCGCAGCGCCAGCCCCGCGACCGCCAGCGGCTCGTTGGTCTGGACCGGCAGCAGGTCGGCCCCCGGCATTTCGGCCAGGTCGGCGAAGACGTGGTAGACGGGGAAGGCCCACCCGGGCGCGGAGTGGAAGGCCGAGACCCGGAGGGGGTGGTCGCTGCGCTCGATCAGGCCGCGCCAGCCGGTCGTCTCGTAGTAGGTCAGGACCGCGACGCCAGCGCTCGCCAGCGACCGCAGGCTGCCCACCGTCCAACCGGCGGCGAAGAGCGACGACTGCCGGGGATCGACGCTCGGCGGCAGCTCCCCCGGCGCCGGCTTCGGCTCCGGCCCGGTCGCGTCGGGGTTGAACCGCGGGCGGAGGGTCACGGGACCGACCGCCAGCGGCCTGCCGCGCGCGATCGCGCGGGCGCTCTCGACCGTCACCCCCTGCGCTTCCAGCGTCTCGATCAGCGAGGCGTCGTCGAAGGCGTGGACCTGGGGGTTGATCGCGTAGGCGACGACGTCGAGCAGGTGGAGCGGCAGCTCCGCCCGGTTGAGCTGGGTGAAGTAGGCCCGCGAGCCGCCCCCCAGCGGGACCGCCAGCCCCGCCTCGTCCGCCGCCCGCCGCGCCCGCCCGGCGATCGCCTCGGTCGTCACCGCACCCGCCCGGCCGAAAACGAGCAGCCGGGCAACCGGCGTCGCCGCGCCGGCCAGTCGCCGGCAGAGCTGAGCGAGTCCCGACCCCGCCTCGTCGGTCACGGCCTCGATCTCGAGCGCGGCGCCGATCGCGCCGGCGTCCGCCGCCGCGGCCTCGAGCCGCCCCGCCCAGTCCTCGCCGTCGAGCTCGAGCACCACCCGCGAATGTGCCGGCCGCAGCTCAGCCAACAGCTCGCGCTCCCGCTCCGGCAGCGCCCCATCGCGGCTCGCGGCGCCGAACCCGATCGGGGGCAGCGGGCCGAGCGGTTCCGACCCGACCTCGATCGACGGTCGCGGCGCTCCCGCCGGGGCTTCCCCCAGCGTCGCTCCCGGCCGGGTCCGGATCGTCACCGTCTGGCGCACCCGCTCCCCGGCCGCGACCGCGACCGGGTACGGCAGCCGCAGCGGTGTCGAATAGGTCTTGAACGAGGCGTCGGTCCAGTTCCGCTGGTCCTCCATCTCGAACAGATCGCCCTCGAACCGGATCTCGACCTCCCCGCCGCCGCGGGTCAAATGGCGCAGCGCGATCAGGTCGAAGAACGGTTGGTGGGGCGCGATCGGCTCCGGGAACGCCCCTTCCACCTCGCCGTCCGGCGTCTCGGCGTTCGCCGGAACACCGGCGACGGCCATCGGGTGGAGCAGGCACCAGCCGATCCGGTTGCGCCGGAAGGGACGCCGCGCCTCCCCGTCGAAGGTGCAGGTGACGACCCCCTCGGCCGTCCCGACGAACGTCCCGTCCCAGACGAAATCGATCTCCCCCTGGACGTGCTCGGCCGTGAACCGGACGCTGAAGGCCCGACCCTCCGCCGCCACCTCGTAGCGCGTGAAGCGGGGCGCCAAGGTGCCCCAATGCTCGTCCCGCACCGCACCGTAGACCCGCCGCACGATCTCCTCGCCGCCCAAGCGCAGGTAGCGGAGGTCGCCGTTCTCGAGCACGGCGGTCACCGGTCCCGCCCGCAGCAGCCGGCGCTCGGGCAGCGGTTCGTCGGTCCCGCGGCGGAGGAGAGGCGGAGACGGCGGTTGGCGGCGCTGCTTCGGGTCGTTCATGGTGGTCTCCGGACCGCCGCTGCCAGTCGGAGCGGCGGCGGGGGTTCGCTAGTCGGCCGCGGTCGCCTCCGGCACCGGCTCCGCCCGCCGGCTGCCGCCGCTGGAGCCGACGGCCGGTCCCCGGAAGCGGACCTTCTGGGCGTCGATGAACATGGCGACGAGGATCACGATCCCTTGGATCGCCTGCACCCAGAAGACGGAGACGCGCATCAAGTTCAGCCCCGCGTTGATCGAGGCGAGCAGGAGCACACCGCCGAGGGCGCCGATCACCGAACCCCGACCCCCCTGGAGGCTGACGCCCCCGATCACGGCGGCGGCGAAGACGTTGAAGATCATCCCCTCGCCCAGATTCTGCTGAACCGAGCCGAGGCGCCCGGCGAGCATCCACCCGGCGAAGGCCGCCATCACGCCGCTGATGACGTAGACCTGCCGCAGCCGGCGGTCGGGATCGACCCCGGAGGCGAGCGCGGCCGCCCGGTTGCCGCCAATGGCGTACAGCTCCCGCCCGAACGGGCGGTGCTTGAGCACGACGTAGGCGACAGCGTAGGTCGCCAGCACGACCAGGACCGAGACCGGCACCCGCCCGAAGCCGGGGAGCGAGAAGAGGCTGGCGTGGCCGAGGACGCTGAAGGTCTCGGCCCCTGGCACCTGGCCGGCGGTCACCGCCTGCCCGTTGGTGAAGCGCAGGATGGCGCCGCGGACGATGATCAGCATCGCGAGGGTGACAATGAAGTTGTTCATCTTGAAGACGGTGATCAGGACGCCGTTCAACCAACCGATCACCCCGCCCAGCAGGAGGATGATCAGGATCGAGAGGTACGGATTGAGTCTGACGTCGCCGCCGCGGGTCGGCACCTCGGCCGGGACGATCAGCCAGAGCCCGACCAACCCGGCCAGGCCGAGCGTCGACTCCGCCGAGAGGTCGAAGTTGCCGGTCAGGAGGACGAAGGTTTGACCCACCACCAGGATCCCCAGCACAGAAGCCGCGACCAGGACGTTGCGGAGATTGGTGGCCGACAGGAACTTGTCAGACTGGGTCGCGAAGAAGACGATCACGCCGACCAAGATGATCCAGATCAAGTTGTCCAGCAGAGGTGGGGCGTACCTACGCCACTGCATCGGGCACCTCCACTCCCTCGATCGCCGCCAGAATCGCCTCGTAACGGAAGCCGGCATCCTCGCGGCGGAACTCGGCGGCGACCCGGCCCCGGTGGAAGACGACGATCCGGTCGCAGATGTCCATCAACTCGCTGAGCTCGTCCGAGACGACGCCGACGGCGACCCCCCGCTCGGTCAGTTCGTCGACGATCCGGAGAATCTCCACCTTGGCTTGGACGTCAACCCCTTGGGTCGGTTCCTCCAGGAGCAAGACCTTCGGCTCGGTGGCGACCAATTTGGCGACCACCACCTTCTGCTGGTTGCCGCCGCTCAGGAACTCGACCGGTTGGTCGAGCCCCGCGGTCTTGATGCCGAGCTCCTCGACGTACCCGGCGACGAGGTTCCGCTCCCGCCCGCCCCGGATCGTCCCCAGGCGATCGGTCAGCCGGCGCAGGATCGGGAGGGAGACATTCTCGCGCACCCCGCGGATGCCGACGATCCCCAGTTTATGCCGGTCCCGCGGCAGATAGGCGACGCCCCGCGCCAGCGCCTCCCCCGGCCGCCGCACCGAGTAGGGATCGCCGTCGAGCTCCACCGAGCCCCGCCCAAGCGGCTCCAGCCCGAACAGCGAATGGACGAGCGCCGCGTTCCCGCTCCCTTCGAGTCCGGTCAGACCGACCACCTCCCCGGCGTGCAGCGTCAGCTCGACGTCCTCGTAGCTGCCCGGCCGGGAGAGCCCGGCCACCCGCAGGACCGGTCGGACGGCCGCACCGCGCGGGGTTCGCCGGAAACGGGCGACATCGACGCCGCTGATCAACCGCACCAAATCCGCCTGGGTCGCGTCGGCGACCGGCTGGACCCCGACCACCCGCCCGTCGCGGAGAACCGTGACCCGGTCGGCCAGAGCGAAGACCTCCTCCAGATAGTGGGAGATGTAGATGAACGACGCCCCCCGCTCCCGCTGCCGGCGGACGAAATCGAAGAGCAATTCGACCTCCTGCTTGGGCAGCGGCGCCGTCGGCTCGTCGAGGATGACGACGCTGGCGTCGGCGAAGAGCGCCCGCGCGATGTCGACCATCTGCCGCTCGGCCACGGTCAACCCCTCGACGCTGCGGCGGACGTCGAGCGTCAGTCCCGTCCGGTCGAGCCGCTCCTGGGCCTCGCGGTAGAGGCGGCTCCAATCGACGAAGCCCCCTCGCCGGCGCGGCAGGTTGCCGGCGAAGATGTTCTCGGCGACGCTGAGAGCGGGCACGAAGTGCGCGTGCTGGGCGACGAGGACGATCCCCGCCCGTCGCGCGCGGGCGGGCGTCATCGCTCCCACGGGCTGGCCGCGGACGAGGATCTGCCCTTCATCGGCGGGGTAAATGCCGGTTAGCACGTGCATCAGGGTCGACTTGCCGGCCCCGTTCTTCCCGAGCAGGGCGTGAATCTCACCCCGCCGCACGACGAAGTCGACCCCGTCGAGCGCCCGCACTCCCGGGAACGTCTTGACCACCCCCCGCATCTCGACCACGGGCTCCGGCTGGCCGTCGATCTCGTCGTTCATCATTCCTCGTCGCGGTTGGCCGCTCGTCGGCGGCGGTCCCGGCCGCCGTGGCCGGGACCGCCGCGCTTGATCTTCGGTGCAAGCTAGGACGACGGCGTCGCCGCCTCGCCAGCGTCGCGGGCCATCATCACGTTGGCCCAGAGTCGGGGATCGTCGACGTTCTCCGGCGTCACGCTGGTCGTCGCCAGCAGGAGCTGCGGTCCGACGTCGCTCATCTCCACCCGCGCCGGGGACCAGAGCGCGCCCTCCTCGACCACCTCGCCCTCGCTGATCTCCTCGCCGTTGAGCCCCTGCTCGATCCAGTCGACGATGATCCCGAAGTCGGGGATCGGCTGGTTCGACGACTGGTCAGAGAAGCCGTCGCGGATCGCCTGTAGCGCCTCCACGCTGCCGTCCACCCCGGCCAGGAAGATGTGACCCTCCTCGCCGCGCGGCTGGAGTTGCCCGATCTCGCGCAGGACCTGGAGGGTGCCGGGCGTGTAGGCCGAGTCGGAGTGGAGGTAGATGGCGTCGAGGTCTTCGGCCGACGCCACGTCGCGGACGATGTCGGCGGCCTGGGCCGAGTCCCACTTCTCGGCGGTGCGAGTGATCAGGGTGATCTCCGGGTACTGAGCGAGCACCTCCTGGAACCCGGAGCCGCGGAGCTGGGCGACGTTCTGCGACAGGTCGCCGGTGATCTCGAGCACCGTTCCCTGGGGCGAACCGTAGCGCTCGGACAAGAGCTCGACGATCGCCTCGGCCGACTGCCGACCGGCGAGGGCGTTGTCGGAGAGGACCGTCATGTCGATGGCGCAGCCGAGCGGCGCCCGATCAATCGTGTAGAAGGGGATGCCGGCGTCGGTCGCGTTCTGGACCGCGGTGCAGATGGCGGCGCTGTCGTCCGGCACCGCGACGATGGCGTCGACGTCCTGGGCGATGTAGGCGTTGATGTCGTCGAGTTGCTTCTGGACGTCGTTGTTCGACGTCGTCGTCAGCACCTCCCATCCCTTCTCTTCGGCGTGGTCGATCAGCCCCTGCTGGATCTCGAGCTGGGCACCGACCAGCCCCGGCGCCGAGTAGCCGATCACGACCTCGTCCTGGGCCCTGACACCAGAGAAGCCCCCGAGCGCCGTCGCCAGCCCCGCGACCACGAGCCACCGTCCGATCTTCGTCATTCCAAATCCTCCTCGTCGAGTCCGCCGCCTCGCCTTCGGGCCGGCGTCTCCTGGCGCTCCAACTGGTTCCGTCCGAACCCGGTTCGCCACCTCCTCCCGGTCATCTCTGCTCGCTCGCGGCCCTCCCCGCGCCGACCCGATCGGGGCGCCGGACTCAGGTGATCTCGATCATGACCTTCTCCACCTCCGCCGGGTGCTCGTCAGCGAACGCGATCGCCGCCGCCACCTCAGCGAGCGGGTAGCGTTGGGTGATCAACGCTCCAACCTCCTCCCGCCGACGGGAGACGAGATCGACCGCCGCGCCGAACAGCCCGGCGTTGTTGCGCGAACCGACGATCGTCAGCTCCTTGCGCGTGAAGTCGATCACCGGCAGCGACACCTCCTGGTCCGAGAGCCCGATGATCACCACCCGCCCGGCGCTGGCCACCAGATCGACGCACGAGCGGATCACCGCCGGCGCCCCGACCGCGTCGACCGCGACCGACGGACCATCGCCGCCGGTCCACGCCGCCACCGCCGTCGCGAGGTCGTCGCTCCCCACCTCGACCGTCGCTTCCGCCCCGAGGCGGCGAGCGAGATCGAGGCGCGAGCCGAAGCGGTCGACCGCCATCACCCGAGCCCCGCGATCAACCGCGGCCAAGACCACCGCCTGCCCGATCGGCCCCGCCCCGAAGACCAGCACCCGGTCCTCGGCCCCGATCCCACCGCGGGCCACGGCCTGCACCCCGATCGAGACCGGCTCGACCAGCGCCGCCAGCTCCGGGGCGAGGTCGGCCGTCGGGTAGAGGCGCTCGGTCGGCACCGCGATCAGCTCCGTCAAGGCGCCGTCGACGTGGGCGCCGAGTACCCGCAACCGGACGCAGCAGTTGCCGCGTCCCAGCCGGCACGGGTAGCAGGCGCCGCACGGTAGCAGCGGCTCGACCGCGACCCGCTCCCCGACCGCGACCGGTCCCCCGCCACCGCCGCCGTAGCCGAGCACGATGCCGGCGAACTCGTGCCCCTGCGTCCTCGGGTAGGAGGCATACGGGTGCTTGCCGTGATAGAGGTGGAGATCGGACCCGCAGATGCCGACCCGCTCGACCCGAATCAGGGCCTCACCGTCGCCGGCTCGCGGCTCGGGTCGGTCGACCAGCTCGATCCGCCTCGGCGCCAGCGTGACCGCCGTCTTCATCGGCTTCTCCCGTCCGCCGCCGGCCCACCGCGGGGATGAGCGCCGCCTTCGCGGCCGTGCCCGTCGTGGCGCCCGCGGTCGAGTTCGCCCCGCGCTTGGGCCTCGGCCAGCGCCTGGAGCAAGCGGCCGGAGGCGCCGCGCATGTGGGCGTCCATCGCCGCTTCCGCGGCGGCGACGTCGCCGGCCGC
>JBBSNJ010000050.1:0-9960 GCA_038232775.1 Thermomicrobiales bacterium | reverse complement strand
GGCCGAGATTACCCGTCTCGCGGGAGCCATCAGCGGCAACGACCTCCGCGCCCGTCTCGACCTCGACCTGCCGGACGACGAGCTCGGGCGGCTGGCCTCGACCTTCGACGCCATGCTCGGCCGGATCGAGGACGCCTTCGAGCGGCAGCGCCGCTTCACCGGCGACGCCGCCCACGAGCTGCGCACCCCCCTCAGCCTGATGCGGACCCAGGTCGACCTGGCCCTCGCCCGTCCCCGCTCCGCCGATGCCTACCGCGAGGCGTTGCGGGGCCTCGACGGCGATCTGGAGCGGCTGACCGGTCTGGTCGGCACCCTCCTCACCCTCGCCCGCGCCGACACCGGCCGGCTGGTGCCGGAGGCCGCCCCATTCGACCTGGCCGACACCGTCGCCCTGACCTTGGAGCAGTACGCGCCCGTCGCCGAGCGGGCGGGCGTCGTGCTCCGGGACGAGGCGAGCGCGACCCCGATCGTCGCCGACGAGGATTTGCTGGTCCAGGTGCTGGTCAACCTGATCGACAACGCGCTCGCCCACACGCCGAGCGGGGGACGCATCGCCGTCGGTTGCCGGGCGGAGGCGGGCAGCGCCCGGCTCTGGGTGGCCGACACCGGTCGCGGCATCGCCCCCGAGCACCAGAGCCGCGTCTTCGATCGCTTCTACCGGGTCGATCTAGGCCGAGCGCGGGCGCACGGCGGATCGGGGTTGGGTCTCGCCATCTGCCGGGCGATCGCCGACGCCCACGGCGGCACGATCGGCCTCACAAGCGCGGTCGGACGCGGCACGCGGGTCGAACTCGTGCTGCCGAGCGATCCTGGTGCGGCCGGCCAAAAGCGAGCCGGATGATCGCGCGCTCGGCCGGCGATCGCGGCGGTTCGTGCGACCCGGCGACCGGTTCACGGCGACCTCATCCCGATTTCATGCGCCCCCCCTATCGTGGTCCCCGACCCGGCCAGGATCGGCGCCGGGGTTCGGTAATCACCAGCACTGGGAGGTGCAGATGTCTACGGAGCGAGCACGACGACACTGGACGGCCGCGTTGGTCCTCGGCGCGGGCCTCCTCGGCGGCGGCACGCTGGCGGTGGATGCCGGCGCCGCGACGTCGGCGATCCAGGCCACGCCCTCGGCGGCCTCCCAACCGGCGGCCGCGGACTGCGCGGAGGACGAGGACAACGGGCAGGAGGGCGAGCGCGATACGGACGATCTTCAGGAGGAGAACGGGGCCGACGACGCGGCCGAGGGCGACACCGGCGCCGACAGCGCGGAGGACGAGGCGGCCGAGAACGACGGCGAAGGCGAAAACGACCAGGACGACGCCGGTCCGGGGCCGGACCAGCAGGCGGAATGCGACGACGAGGAGGGGACGGAAGGGCAACCCGGCGTCCTCGACGACGGCGCGGCCCTGCTCGGCGAGGCGACGATCTCGCTCGACGAGGCGATCCGGGCCGCGCAGGGGGCCGCGACCGGCGACCTCGGCGAGGTCGACCTGGAGCGGGTCGACGGCACGCTGGTGTTCAACGTCGATGTCGGCGACCAGGACGTGAAGGTGGACGCGGCGACGGGCGACGTCCTGAGCATGGACGCCGACGATTAGGGGCTCTCCCCGAGCCCATCGCCCCGCGCCGGCCGCTGGGGCCGTGCCCCGGCGCCGAGCCCATGGAGCCCTCGACCCGGGCGGGTCCACCGCCGAACCGCAGCGATCCCGCCCGCCAGACGGATCCGCGGCTCCGCCCTCGCCCCGACCAGCGCCCAAGGAGTGAGGCGGTATCAGGTCGATCATCCACTGATCGTGATCGTCACCGGCCCTCACGCCCCCTTCGTCCCGCTCCCGGTGGGCGGGAGCGGGGCGAAGGGGACCGAAGATGCAGGCTTCTCCCGGAGTCCGTGTGAGCAGGAGGACACCCCCGTGAGCAACTGCAACCCGACCGGTACCCCCGGCCCGGTCGCGCTTGGCTTCGCCCTGTCACTCTCGTTCGTCCCCGGCGCGGTGCTGGCCCAGGGGACTCCCGACGACCCGCTGGCCGCGGCGGAGCGGCGCGGGTCGCCGACGTGCCTGCCGTTCCCCGGCGCCGACGCCTTCGTCGCCGAGATCGACCACCCGTACCTCCCCTCCACGCCGGGGACGGTCTTCACCTACCTCGGCTCGGACGGCGAGCGGACCGTGGTCGAAGTCACGGACCAGACCCGGACGGTCGACGGCGTCGAGACGAGGGTCGTCCGCGACACGGTGACGGACCCGAGCGGGCAACTGATCGAGGACACGCGCGACTGGTTCGCCCAGGACGAGGCGGGGAACGTCTGGTACTTCGGGGAGGAGGTGAAGAACTACGAGGACGGCGTCCTGGCCGACGCGGGCGGTTCGTGGGAGGCCGGGGTCGACGGGGCCGAGCCGGGCATCTTGATGCCGGCGCGCCCCGAGCCGGGGCAACGCTACGCCCAGGAGTGCGCGCCCGGCGAGGCCGAGGACAAGGCCGAGGTCCTCCGCCTGGGGGACGCGATCACGGTGCCGTTCGGGTCGTTCGACGATGTCCTCGTCACCCGCGAGTGGACCCCGCTGGAGCCCGGCGTCGCCGAGCAGAAGTTCTACGCGCGGTGCCTCGGCTTCGCCCGCGAGGTCACGGTCGAGGGCGGGGAGGACGAAGCGGTGCTCGTCGATGTGACGCCGAAGCCCCAGCCCCAACGGGCCAGCGGCGAGACCTGCGGCGGCGGGGTCGGGGCGACCGGAGCGGCGCCCCCCCCGATAGCGACTCTCGACCCCGCGCCGCTCCGTTCTCGGACGGAATCCGGGTGATGGCTTCCGTTTCCCGGAGAGAAGCCCTCACCCCCGGCTCCCTTGCCCCGGTCCCGTGCGCGGGAGAGGGGAGATCGTCCCTCCGGCGTTACCGGAACGGTTTGACCGAACGTCGTATCAGGCGGGGGAGCCGTCGCCGCGGAGGGCGCGACGGGTCTCCCGCCCGTCCGCGACCGCGGGCGCGGAACCTGCGTCCCGGTCTCGGCCAGCGCCGTGGGGCGGGCGGAGCGGAGACAGAGCGGATGGCGCGGGTGCTGCTGGTGGTCGACGTGCAGCGGGGGTTCGTCAGCCCCTTCACCGAGCACGTCCCCGACCGGATCCGGCGCTTGATCGAGCGGGGGGAGCACGAGCCGGTCTTCTTCACCCGGTTCGTCAACGAGGCGGGCGGCCCCTACCGCCGCTTCCTCGGCTGGGACGGCTGCGCCGACCGGCCCGAGACCGACCTGGCGCCGGAGCTGGCGGGACTGGCCACACCCGCCCGGGTCTTCACCAAGCCGGGCTACACCGGGCTCCCGGACGAACTGGCCGACCGCCTGCGGGAGTTGGATCCCGAGGAGGCGACCGTGGTCGGGATCGACACCGACATGTGCGTGCTCAAGGTGGCGATGGACGTCTTCGACCTCGGCATCCGGCCGGTCGTGCTGGTTGACTGCTGCGCCAGCACGGCTGGTCTCCAAGCCCACCTCGCCGGCCTGGCGGTCTTGGCCCGCAACATCGGCGCCGACCAACTGCGCGACGCCGGGCTCGGCACCGGCTACCTGGGGGCGCCGCCGCGGGATGGGGGGTGAGCGCCGGTAACCGATCTTGGGGCGACCGGCCGCCTTCCGCCTCACCCGAGCTCGACGAGGGCTAAACCGTGGACCGGCAGCGTGAGGGACAAGATCGTTTCCGCCGCCCCCGCTCGGACCGCGATCGGCTCCGGCGTGAGCGTGCCGGCCGCGCGGAGCCGGTCGAGCTCGGCGGTCGAGGGGTCGTCTGGCCGGCCCATCGCTTCCCAGGCCCGGAAGGTGTTGGCGTGGTCGCGGTCCAGCCGCCAGACCCGGCCACCGGCGGCCGCTCGACCCGCCAAGTCCACCTCCACCTCGACGCTCCCCTCGCGCCACCAGGCGTCGTCGTGGTGCCAGAGGAGCATCCGCAACCGGCCGTCGTGCCGCACGGCGAGGCCGCCCACTCCCGGCATGTCCGACTCGACCCGCAACCGCTCCCCGCCGGCCAACCGCTCCAACAGCCGGAGACCGTTGAGGATCGGCTTCTCGACGTTCTCGTTGTCGACGAGCGCGCGGTTCCCCTCGAACCACCGCTTGCCCTCGAAGTAGAAAGCCCATTGGGTGATCAGCGAGATCCGCGGTTCGGTCTCCAGCAGCGCGCCCACGAGCTGGCAGACGAACGACGGGTAGTGCTCGCTGTTGGTGATGACGAAGTTGGGATTGTCGGCGACGCCGTAGATCGTCCCGACTGCCGGGTCGCACTCGTCGACGTAGACGGGGAGATCGGCGAGCTCCGGGAACGCCTCGATCACCGCGACGTTCTTGCGGATGTCCGCGAGCATCTTGTCGCTCGACGGCGTCTCCTGGGCGACCTCGACGAACGGGTTGTAGATGCGGCGGGGGGTGAAGTACGCCCCTTTGGTGTGGAACGAGAGGAAGTCGGGCCGCCGTCGGGAGCCGGCGGTGTGGGCCAAGAACTGCTCGAGGAACGCCTCGCCGCGGTCCGTCGTGCCCGGTCCTCCCACCTGCGCCCGCGGGAACGCGCCCTTGGCCCCGTCGTAGCTGGCGTCGTAGAGGGCCAGGTATTCCTCGACCGTGCCGTGCCAGTAGTTGGGGATGTCCGGCTCGTTCCAGAGCTCGAACCGCCACTGGGCGACGTGGTCCTCGCCGTAGCGCTCGACCGCGTGGGCGACGAAGGCGTGGACCAGCTCCCGCCAGCGCGCGAGATCCTTCGGCGGCTGCTTCCAGGCGCCGAGTTCGTACGGCTCGCGGCCGAGGTCGTTGGCCCGGCCGAAGGTGGCGTCGGCGACCGCCGCCCGCGAGAGATCGCGGGGCATGAAGCCGAGCTCGACCAGGGGGAAGCCGCCCGGCTCGGTGATCGCGTCGTAGGCGGCGTCGAGGGTCTGCCAGTGGTAGCGGACCGAGCCGTCCGCTAGCTCGTGGTACGGGTTGCCGGCGCCCCAGGCCGGCGCCGACCAGCCCGTGCCGCTGGTGAAGGCGTTGTGCATCCGGACCCAGTACGGCCCCGCGCTCAGCACGTCGTCGCCGAGCAGTCCGTGGATCGCCTTGCCCCGCGGCGTCGCCGTCCAGTTCAGTTCGTCGTAGCCGATGCTGGCCCAGATCCGCGGGATCGTCCCCAGCGTCGCCGCCGGATCCACCACCACGTTGGCGATCGTCGCCACCGATCGCTCCTTCCCCCGGCCCCTCCCGCCGCGGGAAAGACCAGTCGTCGCCGACGTCCAGCCACGACCTCGCCTGGCGCCATCATTCGCCGCCCACCTGGGGCGTCGACACCTCGGCCCCCGGGCAGCCGACGAAACCGAGCGGAGGCGAGCCCGGTCCCCGCCCCGTTCTCCCCGTCGCCGGAGAACGGGGAGACGGCGTCCGCGCTCGCTACCCCTGCTCGGCCAGGGCCTTGAGTTCGGTGTCGAGGAAGGTGACGGCCTCCTCGACGCTGCGGGTGCCGGTCATCACGTCGATTACCGGTTGGCTGAAGAGGAGCGCGCCCTCGGCCTCGCCCAGGTAGGGCGCGTTGCCGAAATCGGGACCGCCGTAGCGGATCGCGGTCGCCTCCTGCTCGATCAGGGTGCTGAGGATCGGGTCTTCCTGGTAGAGCGGCAGGTCGGCGGCCGCCTGGGTAGCGGGCAGGGCGGCGCCGTTGGTCTGGGCGAGGTAGCCGGCGTACCACTCGGGCTCGAAGAGCGATTGCATCAGCGCCGTCGCGCCGTCCGGGTTCTCGCCTTCGCTGAACACGAAGAGTTGGAAGCCGCCCAAGAACGAGCGGGAGACCGCGCTCTCCGTGGCCGCCGGCGTCAGGACAGCGCCGACCGTCTCGCGGAGGTCGGGCGCCTGGGTGGCGATGCTCTGCAGGATCGAGCCGTTGTACCAGATCATCGCCGCCCGCTTGAGCAGGAAGAGCTGGAGCACATCGTTGTTGGTGTAGGTCGGGGTCGCTTCGGGCATCACGCCCGCCTCGTAGAGGTCGCCGATGAACTGGAGCGACTCGCGGAAGGGGTCGCTGTCGGCCTGGATCTCGCCGTCGGCGCTGATCAAGTTGCCGCCGGCCGAGGAGGCCAGCGGCACCCAGAGTTGACCAGGCCCGGGCCCCTCCGGCATCATCACGAACCCGAACTGCTCCTCCCCTTTGGTCAGGGCTCGGGCGGCGTCGGACCACTCGGCCCAGGTCGTCGGCGGCGCGACCCCGGCCTCGTCGAGCAGATCCTGATGGTAGAAGAGGACGCGGGTCTCGATGTACCAGGGCAAGGCGTAGGTGCTGCCGTCGTAGGTGACGAACGCTTCCTTCTGCAGCGGCAAGAACCGGTCTTGCATCGTGCCGTAGACGTCGTCCAGATTGCGCAGGTAGCCGCCGGCGGCGAACTGGAGGGCGACGTCCGGTCCCTGCTGGCCGAGGTCGGGCGGATCGCCGGCGGCGATCGCCGCCTGGGTCTTCTGGATCGACTCCTGGAAGACCATGAACTGGACGCTGCTGGTCGTGCCGTGCTCGGCGTCGAAGGCGGCCAGCCGCTCCTCGATCAGCGGTTGGCGGGCGCCGTTGTCGTACGTCTCGCGGCTCCAGAACTCGATCTCGCCGGCGAACTCCTGCCGGGTGCGGGCCGCGGCGGTCGGGACGGAGCGGGCGCCGAGCAGGCCGGCGGCGGGGACGGCGGCGCCGGCGAGCGCGGCGCGCTTAACCAGGTCGCGCCGCGAGAGGGACGAGCGATGGACCGCTTGGGGGGAGAGGAACCGGGACATGGCACGCTCCTTCGCGTCCGGAAACGTTCACGGTAAAGTTCCCGAGAATAGGCCGCGGTGCCCGAGCCGTCAAGACCCCGCCGGAGCCCTCGGCCCCGTTCCGAGGGCCAGCGGTGGGACAGGGTGGGCCCTTCCCGGGGTGATCGAGTGGGAGCGATCGTCCCCCGCGACGCGCCCGGTGGCCGCCGGCGGTCGATTCAGCTTGCCACCGAACGAGGTCGGAGCGGCGGCCGCGTCGCCCGCTGCCGGACGCCGCGTCGTCGCGGGCGTGGTGCCTCGCCCGGGTGAGCCCCGCGGCGTCGCCTTCTCGGCTAGGCCTTGACCGCCCCGGCCGCCAGCCCCCCCACCAGGTAGCGTTGAAAGAGCATGAAGACCAGCACCACCGGCAGCGTGGTCAGCGTCGCCATCGCGAACAGACCGGAGTAGTCGATGGCGAACTGGTCGATGTAGGCCGACAGCCCGACCGCCAGTACCCGCTTGCCGGCGTCGTTGATCAGCACGTAGGCGAACAAGAACTCGTTCCAGGAGTTGACGAAGGCGAGCGTCGCCGCCGCCGCGATCCCCGGCGCCGCGGTCGGCAGGACGATCCGGAACAGAACCCCGAGGTAGCCGCTGCCGTCGACCCGGGCAGCGTCCTCGACCTCCTGCGGCAAGGAGACGAAGTAGCCGCGCAGCAGCCAGACGGCGAACGGCAGTTGGAGCGTGCTGTAGGAGAGGATCAGCCCGAACAGGCTGTCGGTCAGGCGCAGGTTCGCCAGCACCACGAAGAGCGGGATGATCAGCAGGATGCCGGGGAAGAGTTGAATCAGGAGCAACGAGAGACCGAACGCCTGCTGGCCCCGGAAGCGGAACCGGGCCAGCGCGTAGGCTCCCCAGGTGCCGGCGACGACGACCAGCGCCGTCGTCCCGGTGGAGACGATCAGGCTGTTCCGGAACTGGGTCAGGAACGGGATCGCCGGCGAGGTCAAGACGCGCTCGATGTTGGCCAACGTCCAGTTGCCGCCCAGGAGCGAGGGGGTGAGCGAGAAGGCCTCGGTCTGGGGAGTCAGCGCGGTCCGCAGCATCCAGAGGAACGGGAACAGGCCGACGACCAGGAACAGGCCCAGCACCAGGTACACGCCAGCGAGCTCGAGCAGCTTCCGCGGCGGCGCCGACTGCCGCCGCGCCGCGCCCGCGGCGGCGGGCGCCTCGACCTGGCCCGCCGCGACCGGACCGGGGATGGCCCCCGCGCGACCCCTCATCGCCGGCCCACCTCCCGCAAGTACGCCCAGATGTAGACCGCGCTCATCGCCAGGATGAACAGGAACATGACGATCGCCGCCGCCGCGCCGCGCCCGAAGTTGCCGGCGCCGAAGGCTTGGCTGTAGGTCTCGATCGAGATCACGTTGGTCGCGTTCGACGGGCCGCCGCGGGTCAGGATCCAGGGGATCGGGAAGTAGTGGAAGGCGTTGATCGCCGCCAGCAGGATCGAGACCATCGCCACCGGTTGCAGCAGCGGCAGGGTGATCGCCCGGAAGCGCTGGCGGGCGTTGGCGCCGTCGACCGCGGCCGCTTCGTAGAGGTCGCCGGGGATCGTCTGCAAGCCAGCCAGCAGCACGACCAACTGGAAGGGGAAGCTTTTCCAGATCATCACCCCGATCAGCGACCAGAGGGCGTGCTCCTTGTCGAGCCAGATCGGCGGTCGGGCGACCCCCCACGACTTAAGGACGGCCGTGAGGATGCCGAACTGGTCGTTGAACATCCACGACCAGGTCAGCGCCGCGACGAAGGCGGGGATCGCCCAGGGGATGATGAAGAGCGACCGGATGTAGCGCCGCCCCCAGAGGGGCCGGTTGAGGAGCAGGGCCAGCGCCAGCCCGATCAGGAACGAGCCGACGACCGACGTCACCGTGAAGATCAGCGTCAGCCGGATCGAGTTCCACACTTCCGGGTCACTGACGATCGCTCGATAGTTGTCGAACCCGATGAATGGGCTCTCGCGCGACCGCAGCCGATTGTCCTGGAACGAGATGACGAAGGCGTTGGCCAGGGGATAGAGGGTCAAAATAGCGATGCCGAGTAGCGTCGGCAAGATCAGCACGTAGGCGATCCGGCGCTCCACCCACCACGAGAGCGCGGTGCGCCACGGCGGTCGAGCGCGGACCGGCGGCTCCAGGGTGCCCGAGGCGGCCATCGGCGGTCTCCTTCCGGTCAGGGGGCGCCGGCGCCCGACGAGGCCCGGACGATCAGCTCCGGCGCCAAGATCACCCGGCGCGGCGGCGTCTCGGCGCCGCCGAAGCGGTCGAGGAGGAGTTGGGCCGCGGTTTCGGCCATCCGGTGGGTCTGCTGGCGGACCGTGGTGAGGGGAACGCGCAGGTAGGGGGCGTAGGCGATGTCGTCGTAGCCGACGAGGGCCACGTCGGCCGGTACCCGGAGTCCGGTCTCGGTCAGCGCGGAGAGGACGCCGACCGCCATCAGGTCGTTGTAGGCGAGGATCGCCGTCGGTCGCTCGGGGAGGGCGAGCAGCGCCGCGGCCCCGGCGGCGGCGGCCTCCATCGTCATCTCCGCCCGGACCAGCCGCCGGTCGTCGGTGGGGAGCCCGGCGGCGGCGAGCGCCTCCCGGTAGCCGGCCAAGCGGTCGCGCACGGTCGAGACGCACTTGCGGGCGGTGACGTAGGCGATCCGGCGGTGGCCCAGTCCGAGGAGGTGTTCGGTGGCGGCGCGGGCGCCGCCGGCGTTGTCGTTGAGCACCACGTCGCAGGCGACCGGCTCCGCGGTCTCGCGGTTGAGCAGGACCAGCGGCAGCCGCCGGCTGAGCCCGACCAGTTCGCCGTCCTGGTCGCCGGTCGTGGTCAGGATGACCCCGTCAACCACGTTCTCTTCGAGCAGCTCGAGGGCGGCTCGCTGCTGGGCGCCGTCTTCCTGGGTGTCGAAGATCAGCACCGCGTAGCCGGCGGCGGCCATCGCCCGCTGGACCACCTGAACCTGGCGGGCGGTGTTCGGGTTGGTGCAGTCGGTGACGACCAGCCCGACCGTGCGCGACGAGCGGCGGATCAGCGCGCGCGCCAGGCTATTCGGGCGGTAGCCGAGGTCGGCGATGACCTGCTGGACGCGGTCACGGGTCGCTTGCTTGACGTCGCGCCGGTCGTTCAGGACGCGGGAGACGGTATTGATCGAGACGCCCGCCTGGGCGGCCACGTCGCGGATGGTGACGCGCATCGCTGGGAGCCTTCCCG
>JBBSNJ010000049.1:0-10070 GCA_038232775.1 Thermomicrobiales bacterium | reverse complement strand
GCGCCGAGCCGGTCGAGCTGCCGGCGATCCGGATCGTGCCGCCGGTCGATCCCGCGCCGCTCGACGCGGCCCTGCGGCGCCTCGCCGCCGGCGGCGAAACCGACTGGGTCGTGTTCACCAGCGCGAACGCCGTCGCCTGGACGCTCAGCCGGCTGGCGGCGATCGGGCTCGGGCCGGACGTCGTCGCCCGAGCCGACGTCGTCGCAATCGGTGCCGCGACCGCCGCCGCCCTGACCGAGGCCGGGGTCGGGGTGGCCGTGGTGCCGGCCCGCTCCGACGCGGCGGCGGTCGTCGGGGCGATGGCGGCGAGCGCGAAGGGGGTCGCCGGCCGCCGCGTCCTCTTCCCCCGCGGCGATCTGGCGCGGGAGACGCTGCCGATCGGTCTGCGCGCGCTGGGGGCGCGGGTCGACGAGGTCGAGGCCTATCGCACCCTGCCCCCCGATCCGGCTGAGGTCGACCCGGCGGTGCTCGGCCGGGTGCGGCGAGGCGGGGTCGATGTCGTCACGTTCGCCTCGCCGTCGAGCGCCAGGAATCTGGCCGGCCTGCTCGGCGGCAGCCTCGCCCCGTTGGCCGGGGATCGGGTCGTCTGCGTCGGGGCGACGACCGCGGGCGCGGTCCGGGCGCTGGGGCTGCCGGTCCACACCGTCGCCGCCGACGCTTCGGTTGCCGGTCTCGTCGCCGCCGTCGAAGCCGCCCGGCCAGCGGTGGGGCGCGTGGGCTCCGCCCCGGCGATCGGTCCGAGAGCTTTGGAGATGACCCCGGCCGCCGCTGGCGGACCCGGAGGGGGAGGAGAGCTCGGATGATGGAGGGGGCGCGATCCCGCTACGGGGAGGTCGTCGCGGGCGACTGGACCAAGGACGCGAACGGGTCGAAGGCTGGTCTGATGCGGCCGCCGTTCCGGCGTCTGCGCCGGCTCCGCCGCTCGGAGGCGGTTCGCCGCCTGGTGCGGGAGACGAGTCTGGCGGCGTCCGACTTCATCTACCCGCTGTTCGTCGCCGACGGCGTCGGCCGGCGCCACCCGATCGGGTCGATGCCGGGGCAGTTCCAGCTCTCGGTCGACGAGCTGCCGCGGGAGCTGGCGGAGCTGGCCGAGCTCGGGGTCGGGGCCGTCCTCCTCTTCGGCCTGCCGGCGGAGAAGGACGCCTACGGCACGGGAGCCTACGACCCGGACGGGGCGGTCCAGCGTGCCACCCGCCTGATCAAGCGGGAGGCCCCCGACCTGCTGGTCGTCACCGACGTCTGCGCCTGCGAGTACACCGACCACGGGCACTGCGGTCTGCTGACCGGCTGCGAGGTCGACAACGACCGCACCCTCGGGCTGCTGGCGGCGATCGCGGTCAGCCACGCCGAGGCCGGGGCCGATCTGGTTGCCCCCTCCGACATGATGGACGGCCGCGTCGCCGCGATCCGCGCCGCCCTCGACCGGGCGGGCCACGAGCACCTGCCGATCATGTCCTATGCCGCGAAATACGCCTCCGCCTTCTACGGTCCCTTCCGCGAGGCGGCGGCCAGCATGCCCGCCTTCGGCGACCGCCGCTCCCACCAGATGGACCCCGCCAACGCCCGCGAGGCGCTGACCGAGATCGCCACCGACCTCGACGAAGGCGCCGACGTCGTCATCGTCAAGCCCGCCCTGCCCTACCTCGACGTCGTCCGCCAAGCGCGGGACGCCTTCGACGCCCCGCTCGTCGCCTACAACGTCTCGGGGGAGTACGCGATGGTCAAGGCCGCCGCCCAGCTCGGCTGGATCGACGAGCGCCGCGTCACGCTGGAGACGCTAACGTCGATCAAGCGCGCCGGCGCCGGCCGGATCATCACCTACCACGCCAAGGAGGCCGCCCGCTGGCTGCGCGACGGTCAATCCGCCGCCCGCCAGGCCGACCCCGTCCGCGCCGAGTGGGAGGAGTGATCGAAGGCGTCAAGTGTAAGGCGTTAGGCTTTGGCAACTGCCGTCTGCCGTCTGGCGTCTGGCGTCTGGCGTCTGGCGTCTGGCGTCCCACTCGATCATGGGGCCTCGCGGCCCTTGTTCCAAAACGGCGACCAAGGAGATGAGGGATGGATAGCGCTTCGACCAACGGCCACACCCCCGGCGGTGACCCCCCTCCCCATGCCGCCGCCTATCCCGGCGACGGCACCTACGGACTCGCCCTCCAGCCCGGGCGCCGGCAGTACGTAAAGTACACCTTCTTCAAGGTCGATCGGGAGTGGCGCCGGCTCGAGGCGTTCGAGCGGGAGCGGCAGATCGCCGAGTTCCGGGAGGTGGTCGAGGCCTGGTCCGGCCGAAACTTGGTCCGCTGCTACTCGACGATGGGGACCCGCGGCGACGTCGACTTCATGCTCTGGCAGGTCAGCTACGAGCTCGACGACATCCAGCGGATGGCGAGCGAGCTGGCCGGTACCGCGCTGGCTGGCTGGCTGGCGACACCGCACTCCTACCTCTCGATGACGAAGCACTCCACCTACGTCGAGCGCTACTCTGGGCCGACCGGAGACCGCGCCACCCGCCTCTCGCTGGCGCCGGGGGGGGCGAAGTATTTGTTCGTCTACCCCCTGACCAAGGTGCGGGAGTGGTACGGCCTCGGCAAGGAAGAGCGGCAGGAGGCGATGAACCAGCACATGGCGATCGGCGCCACCTACTCCTCGGTCAAGATCAACACCACCTACTCCTTCGGCCTCGACGACCAGGAGTTCGTTCTCGCCTTCGAGACCGACGAGCCGGGCGACTTTCTCGACCTGGTGCAGGAGCTGCGCGGCTCGATCTCGAGCGCCTACACCGCCAGCGACGTCCCCCTGTTTACCTGCGCCAACACCACTGCCGAGGGGATGCTGCGGGCGCTGGCGGCGTCGCCCGAGGCAGCGACGCTCCCCGTCTAGGCACGTGCCCTTACCCCCGTCCCCTCTCCCGTGCGTGGGCGAGGGGAGAACGCTCGCGGCCAGCCGGCTCCCGACCCTCACGCTCGGGATCCTCAAGGCGGCGGCACCGTTCACCGGGGCCCACCCATCCCAACCTCCCCTCCCCCGCGCACGGGAGAGGGGCCGGGGGTGAGGGCCGATGTCCGCGACGACCACGACCGCGATGACCCCCCGCGGCCGGTTCCTCGCCGCCGCCCGGCGGGAGCCGGTGGACTCCACCCCCGTCTGGTTCATGCGCCAGGCCGGTCGCTGCCTCCCGGAGTACCGCGCGCTGCGGGAGAAGCACGCCTTCATGGCGGTCGCCACCACCCCTGAGCTGGCGGTCGAGGCGACCTTGATGCCGGTCGTTCGCCTGGGCGTCGACGGCGCCGTCCTCTTCGCCGACATCATGCTCCCCTTGGCCGGGATGGGCGTCCCGTTCGAGATCCGGCCGAACGTCGGCCCCGTCATCGAGCACCCGGTCCGGACCGCCGCCGACGTCGCCCGCCTCCGCGTCGTCGAGGCGGAGGAGGGGACGCCCTACGTCCTGGCCGCCGTCCGCCTGCTGAAGCGGGAGCTGGGGGAGCGGGCCGCCCTGCTCGGCTTCGCCGGAGCCCCGTTCACGCTGGCCTGCTACCTGGTGGAAGGCCGCTCCTCCCGCGAATACCCCCGGACCAAGGCGCTGATGTACGGCGAGCCGGAGACGTGGCACCGGCTGATGGATGTCTTAACCGAGGTCGTGATTCGCTACCTGCGGGGTCAGGTCGCGGCCGGCGCCGACGTCGTCCAGCTCTTCGACTCGTGGCTCGGCCTGCTCGGCCCGGCCGAGTACGCCGCCAACGTTCTCCCTTACACCCGCCGCGTCTTCGCCGCCTTGGCCGGGCTGGCACCGACGATCCATTTCAGCACCGGCACCGTCGGTCTGCTCGACCAGATCGCGACTAGCGGCTGCGGACTCGTCAGCGTCGATTGGCGACTGCCGCTCGATGCCGCCTGGGGTCGCCTCGGGCCGAACCTCGGCATCCAGGGCAACCTTGATCCGACTCGGCTCCTCGCTCCCTGGCCCGTGGTCGAGGCCGGCGCCCGCGACGTGCTCGCCCGCGCCCAGGTCACCGGGCGGCACGGCCACGTCTTCAACCTCGGCCACGGCGTCCTGCCCGAGACCGACCCCGACGTTCTCGCCCGCCTGGTCGAACTGGTCCACGGCGAGGCCGACCGGTCGGCCTCGCGTTGACCCGGCGACCGGTTCCTCCGCCGGGTGTCGCGATCTCCTATACTCCGCGTCGAACGCGTCGGGCGACCCCGATGGGCGGAGACCGAGGAGGATGCGGTGATGGTCGATTCACGGCGAGAGACGGCGGCAGGGGACGACGGCGACGATGTCGATTGGCGCTCGTTGATGAAGGAGCTCCAAACGGGTCGGGAGATTTCGCTGCCAGTGACGGATGATCGCGATCTCGAGAAGAAGCAACGCCAGCTGGGCCGCCGCGCCGAGCGCCGCGGCCTCGCGCTCAACATGACCCCCGGCGACGGCGTTCTCCGCATCCGCAAGACCGGTGACGTCCCGATCGATGCCCAGACAGCCGCCGCCGGCGCCGAGCGCCGCGCCCAGCGCCGCGCCGAGCGCGGAGCGGCGGAGTAGCCGGCACGATCACCCCGCGGTCCGGCCTGTACCGTGGAGCCAGAATCGATCAGGTCTTGGGCCAGACGGCGGGAGTCGGGCGGCAGGCGCCGTGATGGCGGCTGGCCGGTACCGGCAAAGCCGCCGACCGCCTTGATGATGCGTCGCTGGTCGGGTGCGGCGGCGGATGGGGGCGCGACGGTTCACCCGGAATTCAGGTGACTGCTTCCACCTCCCGCTGGGTGCCCTCACCTCCAGCCCCAGTCTTGTGAACGAGAGTGGGGAGCCGTTTCATACGGAATCCGGGCGGATTCTCCCGCTCTCGGCTGATGGACATTCCCCCCTCTCCTGCCGCAGCGGGAGAGGGGCCGGGAGTGAGGGCTTCTGTCCCGAACGCGGCAGCGATCACTTCGATTCCGTTTCAGCTTCCGGAGGTGGAACCGTTCAACCGGAGGCCAGATCAGGCGAAGACGACCGTCTTCCCCCCGTCGACCAGGACTCGATCCTCGACGTGCCAAGCGACGGCGCGGGCCAATGTCTCGCGCTCGATCTGCCGCCCGATCCGCCGCATCTCGGGTACCCCGGCCCGGTGATCGACCCGGCGCACGTCCTGCTCGATGATCGGCCCGGCGTCGAGTTCTTCGGTGACATAATGCGCGGTGGCGCCGATCAGCTTGACCCCCCGCGCGTGCGCCTGGGCCTACGGCTTGGCGCCGACGAAGGCGGGCAGGAACGAGTGGTGGATGTTGATGTTCTGGTGCCGCCAGCGGGCCACGAGCGCCGGCGAGACGATCCGCATGTAGCGGGCGAGGACCACCAAATCGACCTCGGCCGCGTCGAGCAGGGCCACCTGCCGCGCCTCCGCCGCCGCCCGCCCCTCGGGCGCGACCGGGACGTGGTGGAACGGGACGCCCCAGGGGGCGACCGCCGCCGCGGTCGCCGCGTGGTTGCCGACTACGAGCGCGATCTCGGCCCGCAGGTCGCCCGCCCGGCGCTACCAGAGCAGCTCCTGCAGGCAGTGCTCCTCGGCTGAGACGAAGATCGCCAGCCGCCGCGGCTCGGCGGCGAGCGTCAGCCGCCACGCCATGCCGTAGGGGTCGGCGATCGGGGCGAAGGCGCCGCGCAGGTCATCGGCCCGCTCGGCCAGCGCCGGCAGGTCGAACTCGACCCGGAGAAAGAAGCGGCCGCCGGCGGTGTCGGTCGTGTGCTGGTCGGAGTGGACGATGTTGGCGCCCCGCTCGAACAGGAAGCGCGAGACCGCGGCCACGATCCCCGGTTGATCCGGGCAGGCGACCACCAGCCGGCCCCGATCTCCCTGCCCCGGTCCACTCCCCGCCGCCATCGCCACCCCATCCCCCGAGATCCGCTCGGCCTTGGACCCCGTCGCCGGTCGGCGTCGTTCTCGATCGGGCCAGGGTGCGGCAGACCACGAGCGGTCGAGTCCGTCCCCGCGCCCGGGACGCGCCGGTGTGACCGCGCCCGGCTCGGCCGACCGCAACCGTCCGCCGACGGCGTATCCTACCGGTCCGGCGCCGTCCCGCGCTGGCGCCCGCCGCCGCGGCGCGTCGCCCAACCCCCCTCCGGAGTACGCGCCCTATGCTGATCGTCGATGGCCACCTCGACCTGGCGATGAACGCCCTCTTCCTCGACCGCGACCTCCGCCTCCCGGTCGCCGCCACCCGCCGAGCCGAGACCGCCGCCGCCGCCGGCGCCCCGACCGACGCCGGCCGGAGCCGCGGCACCGTCGCCTTCCCGGAACTGCGGGCCGGCGGCGTCGCCCTCTGCTTCGCGACCCTGATCGCCCGCGTCACCCCGCCTGGCCGCGTTCGCCGCGACCCGCTCATCGAGTTCGCCACCCCCGAGGTCGCCCACGCCCAGGCCCACGGTCAGCTCGCCTGGTACCGGGAGCTGGAGCGGCGGGGCGCCCTCCGCCTGATCGAGAACGCGGCAGCGCTCGACGCCCACCGCGCCGCCTGGGAGGTCGATCCCGCCGCCGCCCCGCTCGGGATCGTGCTGGCGATGGAGGGGGCCGACCCGATCGCCGCCCCCGACCAGTTGGCGACCTGGCACGCCGCCGGGTTACGGCTGCTCGGTCTCTCCCACTATGGCCCCGGCCGGTACGCCCACGGCACGGGCAGTCCCGGTCCGCTAAGTCCGCTCGGTCCCGCCCTCCTGACCGAGATGGCGCGTCTGGGGATCGTCCTCGACGTCGCCCACCTCGCCGAGGAGAGCTTCTGGCAGGCGCTCGACCGCTCCCAAGGACCCCTCCTCGCCAGCCACGCCAACTGCCGCGCCCTCGTCCCCGGCGACCGCCAGCTCTCGGACGAGATGCTGCGGGCGCTGATCGAGCGGGGGGCAGTCGTCGGCGCCGCCCTCGACGCCTGGATGCTCCGCCCCGGCTGGGTGATCGGCGAGACGACGCCCGCGGGCACGACCCTCGAGCAGGTGGTCGACCAGATCGACCATGTCTGCCAACTCGCCGGAGATGCTCGCCACGCCGCGATCGGCAGCGACCTCGACGGCGGGTACGGTACGGAGCAGACGCCGAGCGATCTCGACACGATTGCCGACCTCCAGAAGCTCCCCGACCTGCTGAGTCGCCGCGGCTACCGCGAGGAAGATATCGCCGCCGTGATGCACGGCAACTGGCTGCGGCTCCTCGGTGCCGCTTGGGCCGCGCCCGCCGCCTGAGCACCCGCCGGTCGGGCCCGCGGGCGAACCCTCGCCCCCCACCCCGCCGGTGCTATACTGCGGGGAGGGGTAACGCGGTTTTGTGACGTGAAATCATGCGCTCCGATGGGAACGACCGGGGTCGCCACCGGGGAGGCCGAACGCGTTCGGGTGGCGGCCAAGGCCGATGGGCGGAGCGGGCGGGGAGGCGAACATGACGGCAGTCGTCTCGGCAGCGGCAGCGGCAGCGGCACCAGCACTGGCGCCCGCCGCGACTACGTCGGAGGAGCTCTTCGAGCGGGCGCAGAGCGTTCTCGCGGGCGGCGTCTCGGCCTCGATGCGCCTCAACCCGTACCTCGGCCGTCCCCTCTACGTCGCCCGCGGCGAAGGCCCCTATCTCTGGGATCTCGACGGTGCCCGCTACATCGACTTCAACATGAGCAACGGCGCCGCCCTGCTCGGGCACGACCACCCTGCCGTCCGGGGCGCCGTTCTCGAAGGCGTCGCCGCCGGCATGGTCGCCGCCGTCGAGACGCCGGCCCACGAGCGCCTCGCCGCCGCCCTGATCGAGATCGTGCCCGCTGCCGAGCGGGTCCGCTTCTCCTCCGTCGGCAGCGAGGTGACGCTGGTCGCGCTTCGGGTCGCGCGGCAGGCGACCGGCCGGACCAAGTACCTGAAGTTCGACGGCCACTTCCACGGGCTGACGGAGCCCTGGCTGGTCAAGCACGCCGATCCGGCCGACCCTGCCAGCCCGCTCGTCCCCTCCTCCGGCGGCGTCCCCGCCAGCGCGGCCGACGACGTCGTCAGCGTGCCCTGGAACGACGCGGCGGCGTTCGAGCGGGCGATGGCCGAGGAGGGCGACGAGCTGGCGGCGGTCTTCTGCGAGCCGATCCACTACAACGCCGGCTGCATCCCGCCGGAGCCTGGCTTCCTGGAGCTGCTGCGGGCGCGGAGCCGCGACCACGGCAGCGTGCTCGTCTTCGACGAGGTTCTCTCTGGCTTCCGGACGGCGCTGGGCGGGGTCCAGGCCGAGAGCGGCGTCACCCCCGACCTGACGACCCACGCCAAGGCGCTGGCCAACGGTCTGCCGCTGGCCAGCCTCTCCGGCCGGGCCGACCTGATGGGGTTGCTCGCCCCGAACGGGCCGGTCGTCCACTCTGGCACCTACTCGGGCCACATCCTGAGCGTGCTCGCCGCGCTGGCCACCCTCGACGAGCTCCGTCGGCCGGGCGTCTACGAGCGACTGAACGCCACGGCCGACGCCTTCTACCGCGACCTGCAGGCGATCTTCGACCGCCACGCCCTGCCCGCCCGCGTCCAGGGCCGGGGCGCCCGCTTCGGGCTCTACTTTGGGGTCGACCCGGCCCGACCGCTCCGGACCTTCGCCGACGTGCTCGGCCACGACCATGCGCTCCACCGCCGCTTCGTCGTCGGCTGCGCCGCCCGCGGCGTCTACGTCCACGGCTACACCAAGCAGGGCCCGCCGGGCCACGCCGGCTTCTCCCTCGCCCACACGCCGGACGTCCTGGCCGAGGCGCTGACCGTGTGTGATGCGGTGACCAAGGAGATCGGGCGGGGGAACGTTTGACGGCGCAGACGGTGCCGGACGGCCCTGCTGTCACAATCGGTCGCGCCGCGGGGTGGTGGAGTCGAGCGCCGGTACGCGGAGGACGCCAGGGCGGCGCGACCCTGGGGGGGTGGAGTGGGCGGCTGCGTGCTCCTCCGTCGAATGACGGGGCGCTCGGTCCTGGGGTATTCCGCCGGGCATCGGGTGGTGGAGTTCGCCGGCAATCGATCGACGGGCCACTTCGCCGGGGCAGCCGGCGACGGGCGAGATAGAAGGAGATGACTCCCGTGAACGACCATCGACCGCTGCGTCATTTGGCCAATCGTCGCCGCCTGCTTAGCCGCGGTGCGGCCTTCTCCGGACTCGCCGCCGTCGCCGGTCTCTCGCCTTCATCGGCGGCGGCCGCCCAGGGCGACGGCAACCTGCTGCAGGCGGTGCTCGATCGGGGCACGGTCGTCGTCGGCACCGGCAGCACCAATCCCCCGTGGCACTTCGAGGACGAAGCGGGCGAGCTGGTCGGCTTCGACATCGAGATGGGGCGAATCCTGGCGCAGGGGCTCTTCGACGATCCGACTAAAGTCGAGTTCGTGGTTCAGGCGGCCGACGCCCGAATCCCGAACCTGCAGGCCGACAAGATCGACATCGTGTTCCAGTTCATGACCGTCAACGCCGCTCGGGCGCAGCTGGCGGAATTCAGCATCCCGTACTATCGGGAGGCGGCCGCCCTCCTCTTTAAGCAGGACGCGGCCTACAACAGCGCCGCCGAGATCACCGGCAACGGGTCCAGGATCGCTATCCTCCAAAACGCATTCGCCGAGGATCTCGTCCACAAGGGGGTCCCAGACGCCGAGGTGCAACAGTTCGACTCGGTCGCCAACTCGTTGCTCGCGCTCGACTCCGGTCGGGTCGACGCCACGGTCGTCGATCTGTCGACGGCGCGGTGGAAGGCCGCCCAGAGCCCCGACCGGTATAAGGCGGGGACCGACTCGTGGGGGCCCAGTTCCTACGCCGCGGCCGTCAAGCCCGGGAATCAGCGCTGGCTGAACTACGTCAACACCGTCCTGCACGAGGCGATGGCGGGCGAGCAGTTCGAGACCTACCAGGCTGCTTTCCAGACCTACTTTGGGCAGGAGCTGCCCTCGCCCCTGGCCGGGTTCCCGTTCGAGTACAGTAACTGGGCTGCGGGCAGCGGATACGGCACCTAGCAATCTGTTCGGACCGTTCCGCCCAGTCGACCGGGGCCGGCACCCGGCTTCCCGTCCCGGCTCGGGCGGACGGCGATGAGTGTCCGACCAACGGGGTGAACCGTCGCCGCGGGGT
>JBBSNJ010000048.1:0-10085 GCA_038232775.1 Thermomicrobiales bacterium | reverse complement strand
GGAGCGCTCCCCCGCCCGCCGCGCCCTCGCCGGGGCGACGTTGATCAACCTCCAGCTCGACCTGGGGCGGGGCGCCGGGCGCCGCCTGCCGGTCCTGCTCCAGGCCGCCCCCCTCCGCGACGACGCCGGGGAGATCCGGCAGGCGGTGGTCGCCGTCCAGGACGTGACCCGGCAGCGCGAGGCCGAGCAGCTGAAGGACGATTTCTTGGCCCTCGTCTCGCACGAGCTGCGGACCCCGATGACCGCGATCCACGGCGGCGCCCATCTCCTCTCGCGGCAGGGGGACGACCTCGACGCGGCGACGCGGCGGGAGCTGCTGGAGGACATCGCGGTCGAGAGCGAGCGGCTCGACGGGATGCTGCGCAACATGCTCGACCTGGCCGCGATCATGGCCGGGCGGCTGGCGCCGGTGGCCGAGCCGCTGATGGTCGGCCCGGTCGCCCGCCGGGTGGCGGCCGAGGTCGCCGCCCGCTCCCCCCGCCACCGCTTCGTCGTCGACCTGCCGCCCGGCTTGCCGGGGGCCGAGGGGGACCCCGAGCTCCTCGCCCAGGTCCTGCGCAACGTCTACGAGAACGCCGTCAAGTACGCTCCGGCGGGCGGCCTGGTCCGGACCACGGCCCGCGCCGCGGCCGGCACGGTCACGATCGACGTCTCCGACGAGGGGAGCGGGATCGCCCCCGAACACGTCCCCCACGTCTTCGAGCGCTTCCGCCGGCCGGGCGCCGACCCGACCAGCCGCGGCATGGGACTCGGCCTCTACCTGAGCCGCCTCCTGATCGAGGCCCAGGGGGGCCGGATCGCCGCCAGCTCCCCCGGCGCCGGGCTCGGCGCCACCTTCTCGGTCACGCTCCCGGCGTCGGCGCCGTCCTAGAGCGGCCGGCAGCGGTCAGGTCGTTCGGGCGTGGCGCGGGCGGCGGAGTCGAGGAAGGGCGATGCGCAAGCACTTGATCATGGCGGTGGACGATGAGCCGGCCATCCTCCGGCTCGTCCGCGCCAAGCTCCAGGCCGACGGCTACCGGGTGATCGCCGCCGAGCGGGGAGCGGCGGCCCTCGCCCTGCTCGAGGAGCAGCGGCCCGACCTGGTCGTGCTCGACCTGATGATGCCGGAGATGGACGGGTTCGAGACGCTGCGCCGGATCCGGTCCGAGAGCCCGGTGCCGGTGATCCTGCTGACCGCCCGCGCCGGCGACGCCGACAAACTGCGCGGTCTGCACGGCGGCGCCGACGACTACATCGCCAAGCCGTTCAACCCGGACGAGCTCTCGGCGCGGGTGGCGGCGGTCCTGCGGCGGACGGCCGGCACCGCCCCGGTCGCCGGGCGGGCCGTCCTCCGCTACCCCGCGTTCGGCCTCGAGATCGACCTCGAGCGGCGCCGGATCATCCGTGAGGGCGAGGAGGTCCGGCTGAGCCGGACGGAGTGGGCGCTCTTCTCCCAGTTGGCGGGCAACGCCGGGCGGGTCATGCTCCACGGCGAGCTGCTGAGCCGGGTCTGGGGAGCGGAGTTCCGCGACGAGGTCCACTACCTGCGGACTTGGGTCGGCCGCCTGCGGGCCAAGCTAGAGCCGGCGGTCGACCCCGAGCACCGCGCCTTGATCACCACCTTCCCCGGTCTCGGCTACCGGCTGGAGGCGCCGCCGAGTGACCTCGACCGCGACTGACACCAATTTCGGCTGATCAGTTGGGCGTCGTCTCCCCCTCTCCTGCCGCAGCGGGAGAGGGGGTGAGGGGTGAGGGCCGGCGCCGCGGACACCACGATCCACCCGAGGTTCGTGTGATCCGGCAACCCGGCCCCTTTTCGCGTATCCTGCCGCCCCGACGACGAACGAGGGGGGGGACAAGCGATGATCGGGCGCACCGTGGTCCACGGCGGAAGCGTCGTGACCGAAACCGGCGCCGTCCGCGCCGACCTCGTGCTCGAGGGGGAGCGGATCGTCGGCATCGTGGCCGACGCCGGCGAGATCGCGGCCGACAGCCGGCTCGACGCCGCCGGCCTGCTCGTCTTGCCCGGCGGGATCGACGTCCACACCCACTTCGAGGAGCCCGACCCCGACCTACAGGAAGGGTTCGCCGCCGGCGGCGCCGGGGCGGCGGCCGGCGGCATCACCACCGTCGTCGAGATGCCCCAGGCCTTCCCGACCACCGTCACCGCCGACCAGTTCCGGGAGAAGATCGGTCTCGTCGAGCGGAACGCCATCGTCGACATGGCACTCTGGGCCGGGGTCATCGGCGAACCGGCCCAGGACGCGACCGAGCTGCGGGCGATGGCGGCCGCCGGCGCCGCCGGCTTCAAGTCGTTCATGGCCTCGTCGAGCCCCTTCTTCCCGGCCGTCGACCACGCCCAGCTCTTCCACGCGATGCGGGCGATCGCCGAGACCGGTCTCCCCGACGGCCTCCACGCCGAGGACCACGCCCTCCTCGCCGACGGGCTCCGCCGCACCCAGGGCGCCGGCCGGCGGGACGCCGCCGCCCACGCCGAATCCCGCCCGCCCCTGGTCGAGGACGTCGCGGTCGCGGTCGCCCTCCTCCTGGCGGAGCGGACCGGCTGCCACGTCCACGTCTGTCACGTCGCCTCGGCCGGTGCCCTGCGCCTGATCGCCGGGGCGAAGGCGCGGGGATTGCCCGTCACCGCCGAGACCTGTCCCCAATATTTGGCCCTCGACGCCGATGACCTGGCGCGGCGGAAAGGCTTCGCCCGCTGCGCCCCGGCGCTCCGGGAGCGGGCCGAGGTCGAGGCGATCTGGCCGTTCGTCTTCGACGGCCCGATCGACCTGATCTGCTCCGACCACTGCGGCTACACCGTCGAGAGCAAGCGCCCTGGCGACGACGACATCTTCGCCGTCCCGCTCGGGCTCTCCGGCATCCAGACCCTTCTCCCCGTCTTCTTCGACGCGGCCGTCGTCCAGCGCGGGATGGGGCTCGACCAGTTCGCCCGCCTGACCGCCGCCAACCCGGCCCGGCTGTTCGGCCTCTCCCCCCGCAAGGGGACGATCACCGTCGGCGCCGACGCCGATCTGGTCCTCCTCGACCCCGAGCGGACCTGGACGGTCCGGGAGGACGAGATGCTGCACCGGCACCGCTGGACCCCCTTCGCCGCCAAGTCGATCACCGGCCGCGTCGTCCGCACCATCCGCCGCGGCGAGACGATCTACGACGACCAGGCCGCCGGCGACGACCGCCTGCCGCGCCCCCCCGGCTCCGGCCGCTTCCTACCGCGGGGCTACGGCGAGACCAACGAATGATTCCCTTCCCGGAGTCGGTGGAACCTTCCAGCGTCCCCCTTCGCGCTCCCTTGAGGCCGCAAGGCTCTGGAGGGGAGCCGGGATCGGATCGCCGAGACCGGGGCCGCGGCGATGGGGCGAGCGGTGGCGGCGACGCCGGCCGGCGGTCCGCCGGCGCCCCAAGCCGCGGGGCGTTCCTCGACCAGGCGAGAACGCCCGGTTCGCGGATGGTCCCGACGTGGCATCCGGAGTGAACCGGCACGAGGACGCGATGCCGTCGTCCGCTCCGCCGCCGGAACCGGTCCGGGTCGAGCCGCGCCTCGTCGAGCGGTGGCTCGCGGAGCTGGCCCGCCACGGCGCCCACGGGGAGACCGGGGTCTGGCGCCCCGTCTACTCCCCGGCCTGGGCGGCGGCCCAGGCGACGATCGCCGGCTGGTTCGCCGAGTCGGGACTGGCGGTCCGGCGCGACGCCGTCGGCAACGTCTGGGGCCGGCTCGAGGGCCGGACGGGAGGGCCGGCGATCGCCACCGGCTCCCACGTCGACAGCCAGCTCCCCGGCGGCCGCTTCGACGGCGCGCTCGGCGTCGTCGGCGGCCTGGTCGCGCTGCGCACCCTGGCCGAGCGGTACGGTCCGCCCCGCCGGCCACTGGAAGTCGTCGCCTTCTGCGAGGAGGAGGCATCCCGCTTCCCGACCGCCAACTTCTGGGGCTCGCGGGCGGTGATCGGCCGGATCGACTCCGAGGAGCCGGAGCGGACGCTCGGCTTCGACGGCGCCCCGATCGCGGCGGCGATGCGCGAGGTCTGGCTCGACCCGACCCGAGTGGCGGAGGCGCGCCGCGACGACCTCGCCGCCTTCATCGAGCTGCACAGCGAGCAGGGGCCGATCCTGGAGCAGACCGGGGCGCCGGTCGGCGTCGTCACCGGGATCACCGGCTATCGGCAGTGGACGGTCGAGCTGACGGGGACGGCCAACCACGCCGGCGCCTGCCCGATGGACCTGCGCCGCGACCCGATGGCCGGCGCCGCCGAGATCGTCGCCGGGGTAATCGACGCCGCCGCCCGGCGCGGCCGGCCGGCGGTCACCACGGTCGGCCGGATGGTCGTCGCCCCGAACCTGCGCTCGGTCGTGCCGGCGACGGTCGGCTTCACCGTCGACGCCCGCCACCCCGACCCCGCCGCGCTGCGGTCGTTGCTGGCCGCCCACGAGGAGCTGATCCGGGGCGTCGCCGCCCGGCGCGGTCTCGGGCTCGCCCTCCGCGTCGACAGCGACCGCATCCCCTGCCCCTGCCAGCCGCCGCTCGTCGCCGCGCTGCGAGCGGCGGCGGCGGTGGTCGTGTCCGGCGGCGGGGTGCCGGAGCTGGCGAGTGGCGCCGTCCACGACGCCCAGCAGATGGCCGCGATCTGCCCGGTCGCGATGCTCTTCGTCCGCAGCCGGGGCGGTCTCAGCCACACCCCGGAGGAGTTCTCGAGCCTCGACGACTGCGTCGCCGGGATCGAGACGCTGGCGACGGCGCTGCGGGCGCTCGCCTACTGATCCGAAATCCGGAATCGGGGTGGATACTCCCGCTCGCGGCCGATGGACGGTCTCCCCGCTGCCGCGCACGGGACCGGGGGAAGGGGATCGAGAGTGAGGGTTGCTCTCCAGTGAACCCGAACGATCGGCCGAATTCCGTAGACAGAATCCGGGTGAATCGTGCGTGTTTCCCCGGCCGCTCGCGACCAGGCTCCCCCTCGCCCCCATCCCGCGCACCGGGAGAGGGGCCGGGGGTGAGGGCCGGCCGCCGACGCGGGAACGCGAAGGGTTCTCCCGGATTCCGCATGTCCAGTGTCGGATCCGCCGCCGCGTTTCGTCAGGGGGAGGGGCGGCCCGACCGATCTGCCCGTACAATCGGCGGCGCACGGGGCCGACGCGGGCGGCGAGACGGGGGAGGCAGGGCAGGGTGGGGAACGGGACCGGAGCCGATCGCGACCGGGTCGTGGCAATGATCGCCTCGCCGTTGGAGGCCGAGCACGCCGCCGCCATCGCCGCCGCCTACCCCGAGCGGGTCGAGCTGATCTTCCGCCCCGATCTCCTGCCCCCCCTCCGCTTCACCGCCGACCACGGCGGCGACCCGAGCTGGGGGCGCACCCCCGAGCAACAGGCGGAGTGGCGGGCGCTCCTGGAGCGGACGGAGGTGCTGTGGGACTTCCCGCACCGGGAGACGACGAACCCGCTCGCACTGGCGCCGCGGCTGCGCTGGGTGCAGACGACCTCGGCCGGGGTCGGCTCGACCGTCGAGCGGCTCGGCCTCCGGCAGAGCGACCTGCTGGTGACCACCGCCAGCGGCATCCACGCCCGGCCGCTGGCCGAGTTCGTCTTCGCCGCGCTCCTCTTCCACGGCAAACGGCTCGCCCACCTCCAGGCCGAGCAGCGCGCCCACCACTGGCAACGCTTCGTCGGCCGCGAGCTGCACGGTCAGACGATGACGATCGTCGGGCCGGGCCGGATCGGGCGGGAGATCGCCCGCCTGGCCCGCGCCTTCGGGATGACGGTCTGGGCGATGGCCCGCGAGCACGACCCGGCCCGCGCCGCCGCCCTCGGCGTCGACCGCCTCTTCGCCCGCGCGGAGCTACCGGCGATGCTCGCCGGTGCCGACTGCTTGGTCCTCTGCGCGCCGCACACGCCGGAGACGGACAACCTGATCGGAGCGGCCGAGCTGGCGGCGATCAAGCCGGGCGCGGTGCTGGTCAACATCGCCCGCGGCGCGATGCTCGACGAGGCGGCCCTGCTCGCGGCGCTGGCCGACGGCCGGGTCGGCTTCGCCGCGCTCGACGTCGCCCGGACCGAGCCGCTGCCGCCCGACTCCCCCCTCTGGGACATCCCGAACCTCTTGATCAACCCCCACTCCGCCAGCACCGTCGAGGGGGAGAACGCCGCCCTCGTCGAGCGCTTCGTCGAGAACCTCGGCCACTACCTGCGCGGGGAGCTCGACCGGATGGGGCCGGTGCTCGACAAGGCCCGGCTCTACTGACCGGGCCGCCGACCGGTCGTCGTCCCCCGCGCGTCGGAATCGGAAGGAGAAGGACGGATGAAGATCACCGCCGTCGACGCCCACCCCGTCTGGGGCGGGCACCGCAACTTCCTGTTCGTCACGGTCGACACCGACGAAGGCATCTCCGGCGTCGGCGAGGCCGGGCTGACCGGTCGCGAGCTGGCGGTGACCGGCGCCCTCGAGCACTTCAAACCGCTCCTGATCGGCCAGGACCCGTTCCGCACCGAACACCTCTGGCAGCTCCTCTTCCGGGGCGGCTTCTTCCCGGCCCAGCGCGTCCTCGGCGCCGCGATCTCGGCCGTCGACATCGCCCTCTGGGACATCAAGGGCAAGGCGCTGGGAGTCTCGATCGCTGACCTCCTCGGCGGCCGCGTCCGCGACAAGGTCGTCTGCTACCCGCACAACGTCGGGCACGCGACCGAGGTCGAGTCGTTGGCCGAGTCATGCCGGCAGACGACCGCCGAAGGCTGGAAGTTCGTCCGCTGGGGGCTGCCCCAGGACGGGGAGATCCTCGAGCCGCGGCGCGCGATCACCACCGCGCTGGCGCAGGCCGCGGCGGTGCGGGAGGCGGTCGGCGACGAGATCGAGCTCTGCTTCGACGTCCACACCCGGCTCGATCTGCCCGACGCCGTCACCCTCTGCCGCGAACTGGAGCCGTTCCGCCCCTACTTCGTCGAAGACCCCCTCCGCTCCGAGAACCCCGACTCGTTCAAGACCTTGCGGCCGCGGACGACCGTCCCGCTCGCCGCCGGCGAGCACTTCTCGTCGAAGTGGGAGTTCCGCCAGATGGTCGAAGAGGAGTGGATCGACTACGCCCGGATCGACCTCTGCTTGGCCGGCGGCTTCACCGAGCCGCGCAAGATCGCCGGCTGGTGCGAGACCCACTACATCAAGCTCGCCCTCCACAACCCGCTCGGCCCCGTCTCGAGCGCCGCTTGCTTGCAGCTCAACCTGGCGACTCCCAACTTCGGCGTTCAGGAGCAGCCCCGCCGGCCGGGCGAGGTGCTGCCCGATGTCGTCCCCGTCCAACCCGACTGGGAGGACGGCTATCTCCTGCCGCCGGCCGGACCGGGGCTCGGCGTCGAGTTCGACCGCGAGGCGGCCCGGCGCAACCCCTTCCGCCCGACCGAGCTCCCGCATCTGCGCCGCCTCGACGGCAGCTTCACCAACTGGTGAGACCAGCCGGTCGCCGGCGCTCCTGATCGCGGGTGGCCACCGCGGGCACTCGGGATCGACGACTCGACCCGCGGGGCGTGGGGCGTGGGGCGGCGTCACCATCTCCGGGCTCGGCCTCAGGTGGATCGCCGCCACCTTCGTCCCGGCGGCCCGGAGCGGGGGGAGTGGCTGCCCCCGCTCTCCACCGCTCATGCGGAATCCTGGGGTTCGCTCCCCAGCCGCGATCGCCCCGCTCGGCGTCGCCCGGCCCGAAAGAGACCGGGCTGAAGCGACGCCCCCCCCTGAAGGGGGCTCATACGGAATTTGGTTGAACCGTGGTGCTCTGGCATTCGGGAGCGGCTCCCCTCGCCCGCCGCGGCAGGCAAGGGGTCGGGGGTGAGGGCCTCTCTCCGGCAAACGTCACTGATCACCCGGATTCCGTCTGGACACTCGGGCTTCGTCCCCTCCTCTCCTGCCGCAGCGGGAGAGGGGGTAGCGGGTGAGGGCCGGCGCCGCGGACACCACGATTCACCCGAAGTTCGTATCAGCCGGGCGTCGAGGGGGGGCGGCTCCGGGGAATCGGCGGCGTTGATTCGAGTCCCGGACGAGAGCCAAGCTGTCCGGGAGAACGCCCCCGACCCCTCCCCCGCGCGCAGGAGAGCGGAGACGTTCCCGCTCCTGATCGCGGCACGGTTCAACCGGATTCCGTATCAGGCGCCCGCCCCGCCGTTCCCCGCCGCGACGACCCGCGCCAAGACGTCGGCCGCGACGTTGCCGCCGCTGACGATCAGCACCACCGGTGCCCGCGTCCTCAACCCGGCGTTCGCCCGCAGGGCCGCCAGCCCGACCGCGCCGGCCCCTTCGACGACCAACCCGTGGTCGTGGAGGAAGGCGGCCATCGCTGCCGCGATCGCCGCCTCCTCGACCACCTCGATCGCGTCCACCCCCCGCCGCACCAGCGGGAAGGTGATCGAGCCGGCCTCGACGTTGCCCGCCAACCCGTCCGCCAGCGACGGCGACCCGGCGACCGCGACCCGGCGACCCGCCGCCACCGCCGCCGCCATCGCCGGCCAGGCGACGGATTGGGCGCCGACCACGCGCAGCGCCGGGTTGACCGCCCGCGCCACGACCCCGATCCCCGCCGCCAGCCCGCCGCCGCCGACCGGGACGACGATCGTCCCCGCTTCCGGCAGCTCCCGCAGCACCTCGAGCGCGACCGTCCCCGCCCCGGCGACGACAGCCGGGTCGTTGTAGGGGGAGACGAAGGTCAAGCCGCGCCGCCGCGCGATCGCCGGCGCCCGCGCCTCGGCCTCGTCGTAGTCGGCGCCCTCGATCAGGAGCTCGACGCCAGCCCGCCGCAGCCTAGCCACCTTCGCCGCCGACGCGTCCGCCGCGACGACGACGGTCGCCGCCGTCCCGGTCAGGCGAGCGGCCTCCGCCAACCCCAGCCCGTGGTTCCCGGCCGAGCAGGTCAGGACCCCGCGCGCCCGCTCCCCGGCCGAGAGGGTCAAGAGCCGATTCAGCGCCCCCCGCAGCTTGAACGAGCCGGTCCGCTGCCGGCACTCCAGCTTCAGCCAGACGTCGGCCCCGAGCTCCTCCGACCAAACGACCGACCGCTCGAGCGGCGTCCGCGGGACGCGGGGGGCGAGCCGGGCCGCAGCCAGGAAGACGTCGTGCAGGGTGACGTCTCGGGAGCTGCCAGTCATGCGTTCACCCGCCCGGCCGCCATTGGAACGCCGCCTCGTCCCACCCCGCCGCCGTCGCCCCCGCCTGGTAGGCGCTCTCCAGGAATTCGAGCAGCGCCGCCCGTGGTTCGGGAGCCGACCGCATCTCCTCGTAGGTGAGCAGGGCGAGGTGGCCCCGCCCCGTGTCGTCCCACGCCGCCGCATCCAGACGGAGCGGCTGGTCGGTCAGGTCGGCGGGCTCGGGGGCGACGTAGGCGTAGAAGGCGGGGGCCGGGACGCGGTCGTCGCCGGCCCAGAACCCGAACGAGATCAGCTCGTGCGAGTAGGCCTCGCGGGTCACGGGATCGGCCCCGGCCAGGTCGGGGGCGGGGCGGCCCGAGAAGCGGGTGACGGCGAGGTCGAACGAGTGCCAGAAGAGGTGGACGGGGCTCGTCTTGCCGACGAAGCGGCCGGCGAACGCCTCGAAGACGGGCGCGATCCGGGAGAGGATCAGCCACCAGCGGTGGGCGAAGACCGGATCGTAGGCGGCGTGCTCGCGGTCCTCGGCGAAGGGGGTCGGCGGCTGGAGCTCGAACGGGACGGCGCGGATCTCGACCGCGAGCCCGAGCTCGCCGAGGATCGCGGTCAAGTGCCGGGAGAAGGCCGCGACCGAGAGCCCGTCCTCGAGCGCGAACCCGTCCCACTCCCCGGCGTTGGTCGTCACCAGCAGCCGGTGGTCGAGGAAGTCGAAGTCGAGCGCGAAGGTGCGATCGTCGCCCCCGGCGGGGGCGGGCATCGGCCCGGTCGTCAGGCCGCGGGTCGAGAGGGAGAGCGGGACGTGCCACCAGTGGTTGCGGGGCGGGGCGGCGGCGAGCCGGACTTTGCCGACCACCTGCGCCCAGCGGTGGAGCGTCTCCTTGGTCGGGCGCCACGCCGCGAGCGGCAGCGGCGGGAAGGTCTCGGCGGCGAGAGACGGGGCCATCGGCTGCTCCTCGGGCGATCGAGCGGTCGAGCGG
>JBBSNJ010000047.1:0-10095 GCA_038232775.1 Thermomicrobiales bacterium | reverse complement strand
TGCCAACCCGACCGGCTCCCTACCATTGCGCTCGGCCACCGTCTCCTCCTTCGATAGCGGTCGTCACACCCGGCTCTCTTGGAGGACGGTGGCCACTCCCGCTACCCGGCCACCGATCTACAGAACTCTACGGACACGACCGCGGGGGCAGGGGAGCGAGCGGCGACGGCGCCGGGATCGGGTCCGACCACTGCTGTGGGGGAGTGACGAGGCGGGGACCCGCGACGCGCGCTTGACAGGAAGTCTGAGTGGCTGTAACTTGCTGAATGGCAAGCAATGATGATGGCAGAGGGGGCTCACGCGAGGAGGAGGTTGACGATGGCGGGGGAGCAGGGCTTGGGCGGGTACCGGGAGGTGCGGTTGCGGCAGGGAACGATCCGCTACCGCGAGGTGGGGACGGGGCCGGCGATCGTCTTCGTCCACGGCTTGCTGGTCAACGGCGACCTGTGGCGCCGGGTGGTGCCGCTGCTGGCGGACGGCCACCGCTGCATCCTGCCCGATCTGCCGCTCGGCGGCCACGCGGTGCCGTTCCCGCCGGAGGCCGACCTCTCGCTGCCGGGCGTGGCGCGGCTGGTGGCCGATTTCCTGGCGGCGCTCGACCTGCGCGACGTGACGCTGGTCGGGAACGACTCGGGCGGCGGCATCTGCCAAGGAGTCGTGGCCTGGCACCCGGAGCGGGTGGGCCGCCTGGTGCTGACCAACTGCGACGCGTTCGAGAACTTCCCGCCGCCCCTGCTGGCGCCGTTCGTCGTCGGCGCCCGACTCCCCGGGGTCCGCGCCCTGCTCGGCCGGGTGTGCGCCGTGCCGCTCTGCCAGCGCGCCCTCTACCGGCTGGTGGCGAAGCGGTTCCCGGAGCCGGCGGTGGCCGCGTCCTACTTCTCGGCGCTCGCGGCCGACCCGGCGGTGCGGCGGGACACGACGCGGTTCCTGGCGGCCGTCTCGAAGCGGGACATGATCGAGGCCGGGCGGACGTTGCCCGACTTCGAGCGGCCGGTGCTGATCGTTTGGGCGCCGGCGGACCGGCTGCTCTTCCCGCTGCGCAGGGGGGAGCGGCTGCGCGACGCGTTCCCGGACGCCCGGCTGGAGACGGTCGCCGGGTCGCTCACCTTCATCCCCGAGGACCAGCCGGCGCGGTTGGCCGAGCTGATCGGCGGGTTCGTGCCGGATCGGGCGGCGGCAGCGTAGCCGGGCTCCCGCGCCGAGATCGCGGAGGGTGGAGAATGGTCGCCTGAGCGGAGGTGGCCGGGTGCCCCGGCCTCAACGGCGAGACGACGGCCCCGATGGAGTCCCCGACCACCACCCCACCGCGACCTCGCGACGCCGCCCGCTCGCGGGAGGCGATCCTCGACGCGGCCGAGGCGCTCTTCGCCGAGCGGGGGTACGAGGGGGCGAGTCTGCACGAGATCGGGCGGCGGGCGGGGGTTTCCAGGGGGACGCCGGGCTACTTCTTCGGGTCGAAGGACGGGCTCTACCGGGCGACGCTGGAGCGGGTCTTCGCGGCCGAGCTGGAACTGGTGTTCGGGGCGGCGGAGCGGGCGGCGGCGGCCGGCGGGGCCGAGGCGGCGCTGGCGGCGGCGATCACGAGCTTTCAGGACTTCCTGGAGGCGCGGCCAAGCTTCGTCCGGCTGGTGGAGCGGGAGGCGCTGGCCGGGGGGCGGCTGCTGGGGGCGACGGCGGTCCACTCGGTGTCGATGCGGGAGGGGCTGACGGCGACGGCGGCGCTGCTGGCGGGGGGGCCGTTCCGGCCGGTCGATCCGGCGCACTTCCTGCTCGACGTGCTGGCGCTCTGCTGGTTCCCGATCGCCCACGCCGAGACGTTCGCCCGCGGCCTGGGGCTGGACCCCGAGTCGGGGGAGTTCCGGGAGGCGCGGCGGCGGCACGTGGTCGAGCTGGTGCTGCGGGGGATAAAGCGCTCTTGAACGGGAGACAGGCCGAAGGATCGTTAGCCTCTGATTCATCGCAACGAGCAGGGCTGAACTGCCGCCCGCCGCGTCGCCAATCGAGGAAAAGGATTCAGCGTGACGCATCCCTTCTACCCGGACAAGGCGCCAATCGTGCACGTTGACGCTTCGGCAGCGCACTAAAGTCCAAGAAGCCGGCATACGAGACTCAGCGGCGGCCGGTCGAAGGTAGGCATCCACTGCCCTCGACCGGCCCCAAAGCTCCCTCAGCGCCGCTGCTTAATTGGGAGGGAGAGCCGAACACGAACCTCGCTCGTCATCTAACCTCGTACGAACCCCAGAAGATTAGGAGGAGGGTGAACGCGCTGAACGCGAAGATGATGATCCCCGCCAGGCGGCGTGACAGGGTGCGGGAACGGATCGCCGCCCAGGCACCAAGCGAGGCGACGACGAGTGCGAGGCCGTAGCCTATGGCGGTGCCCACGGCCATCCCTCCTTCTGTCCGACGGAATGCTTGAGGGCCGAATCACTGCAAGCTCGGGCCATTATGCGCCCTTTACAGCGTCTGGCCAACCACCCCCAGCTTGTGGGAATGTCCGGATGTAGGGAAAAGCAGAGGAGCCGCAAATAACGCCACGGACCGCGACGCACGGCTCAAACTCTGCCTGTGACTGGAGGGTTACCGAGCTTCTGCCGATACCCCCGGCCTGTGTGGTACACATGGTGTCCTTGGGGATAAAGGCAACGAAACCCCACCCCCAGCCAGTGTCGAACGGCCAGGCACTGCAGGCAACCGAAGTGATTTCGCCACTCGATGACCAACACCACTCGACAAACTGGGCGAATCGAAAGAAGACAACACCGCCCTCGCCCCCGTTGTCCTCCTTCCCCCCTAGCGTCGGTGCCGCGTACAGTTCCTCAACTTCTGAAGTGCACCCGCTTGCCATGGCTGCCGCAGTCACTTCCGCCTGCGCTCCGAACCTGCGCAGGTTTGCAGGAGGCTCAGGCTTGTAGCGGCGCGGCGGCTTGAGGTTCCTCTCCTTCCTACTCACCTTAACCTTGAATTGGCTCATTGCCCACTTCACCCTCAATCGCTCGGCCTTCGAAAGTGCCTTGAACTCGATATCAGCGGCCCGCTGCCCTTTCCTCCTGTAAGCGTCGTCAATTCGTTTGTACAAGCGCACTGCGTCCTGCAGGCGTAACGCTTGAGCCTCGATCTCTCGCGCACCGGCCTCTGCTGCAAGCATAGGCTGGAGACCTGAGGCAAGGCCGATGACTCCAAGAAGCAGGACGAGGATCGCCCGTGGCATTCCTCACTCCTTTTGCCGTGCCGTCCGTCAAGTCTGCCACCGGTTGTGGATTGGCAACACATTACCCCCCCCCAACATGTCAAGCAGTTTGCGTAGGGAACGCGATCCGGCGCTTGTGGCACAGTCCCCCCCGTGGTACGATCGCGGCCAATTCCAAAGCAGAACGGTGACGAAGCCCCGGCGGGACGGTGAGGTCCCTGGTTCCCCGTTGAGAATCGGGCGAGCCGACCGAGTTCGGACATCGCGCGCTCGCGGGCGCCCCGCGAGGGGCCGGGGTGAGGGGCCGGGGGGCTTGGTACGGCACCCTGCCGACCCCACTCGGGACCGGTGGCGGGCAATCGACGCGAGTCGGCGGGCGAGGAGGGAAGCACGATGGACGAGACCAAGCCGGAGCGGTTCCGGACGCGGTACACCCCAGTGGACGGGCCGCTGGCGGATCGCCAGTGGGCGGCGTGGCACCTCTCCCGGCGCAAGCTGCTCAGGATCGGCGCCTACGGGGGCGGAGCGATGGCGTTGGGCGCTGCCGGCGGCTCGTTGGGCGCCAGCGTCGCGGCGGCGCAGGAGGCGGCGGCGGAGGTCGGGGCGCCGAAGTACGGCGGCACGATCCAGATGAGCCTAGCCGACCAGGACGTGACCTCCTTCGACCCGCCGATGCCGCCCGACAACATGAGCATCTGGACGATGCTGCTGTTCTACGAGCAGTTGATCCGGGTGGCACCGGACGGGGTCACGCTGGAGCCGGCCCTGGCCGAGACGTGGGCGGTGAGCGACGACGGGTTGACCTACACCTTCACCCTCCGGGACGCGACGTTCCACGACGGCACCCCGCTCACCGGGACCGACGTCGCCTACTGCCTCGAGCGGGCGGCGACCCTCGAAGGCTCCCCTTGGTCGTTCATCCTCTCGGCGATCGACCGGGCGGAGGCGCCCGACCCGAAGACGGCCGTCGTCCACCTCAAGAGCGTCTGGGCGCCGTTCGAGGCCGACCTGGCGATGTTCGCGGCCTCGATCTTCCCGAAGGCGGCGCACGAGGCGCAGGGGGACGCGCTGTTCGAGAGCCCGATCGGGACCGGCCCGTTCGTGTTCGAGTCGCGCGAGCCGGACGTCGAGGTCGTCCTCAGCAAGAACCCGAACTACTGGGACCCGAACAAGCCGTACCTCGACGGGCTGGTCTTCAAGGTGCTGCAGGACGCCAACGCCCGGATGCTCCAGTTCCAGGGCGGCGACCTCGATGTCGTGACCGACGTCCCGTTCAACCAGGTCGAGTCGCTGCGGGCCAACCCGGACTACGAGGTGCTCGAGGACGCGGTGGCGCGGATCGACATCGTCTCGATCAACACGACGCGGCCACCGTTCGACGACCCGGTGCTGCGGCAGGCGATGAACTACGCCGTCAACAAGGACGCGATCATCGAGAACGTCCTCTTCGGCGCGGGGGAGCTGGCGACCTCGTTCCTGCCGAAGATGCCGGGCCGCGACCTGAGCCTGCCGGGCTACCCCTACGACGTCGCCAAGGCGCAGGAGTTGGTGGCTCAGTCGGCCGGCAAGGACGGCTTCCAGGCCGAGTTGATCACGACCGCCGGCGACACGGTCGGCACCCAGATCTGCCAGCTCGTCGCCAGCGACCTGGCCCAGATCGGGGGGGAGGTGACGATCGCGCAGGTCGACGGCAACAGCCTGCTGGAGCGGCTCTTCACCACCTTCGACTTCGACCTCTGCAAGAGCTACTACACGACCGACATCGTCGATCCGGACGAGCTCGCCTCCTTCGCCGCCCTCAGCGACGGGGGCGCCAAGGCGATGGGCAGCGGCTACGCCAACGAGCAGGTCGACGCCTTGATCCGGCAGGCGCAGACCGAGCTCGACCCGGCCAAGCGCCAGGAGACGTACAACCAGATCCAGCGGCTCCACCTGGACGACGCGCCGTTCTTCTTCCTCTTCTACCCGTCGGGGCGGACGGCGATCCAGAACTACGTCAAGAGCTTCCGCATCCTGCCGACGGGCAACTACCGGTTGTGGGAGACGTGGCGGGACGACGTGTAGGGGGGCAACGGTGAAGGGGGCACGGCGCGGTCTTCGCGCCGCTCCCACCCGCGGCGGAGGGGGGCGGTGCTCGCCGTGTCGCCCCGCCGTGTCGCTGCCGCGTCGCCCGGGAGACGAACGCCGGGTGGCCGCTTGAGTTCGCCGGAGAGCCGCCCTCACTCCCGGCCCCTCTCCCACAGACGGGAGCGGGGAGACCTTCCATCGGGCGATGGCCGAACGGTCTGGACGGATTCCGGATGACCAGCTATCTCGTGCGCCGGCTCGCCCACATGGTCCCGGTCCTGGTCGTGATCACGCTCTTCACCTTCTTCCTCGTCCGGTTGGTGCCGGGCGACCCGATCGCGGCGATGCTCGGGCCACGGGCCTCGCCCGAGCGGCGGCAGGCCCTGGAGCAGGCGTACAAGCTGGACCGCCCGATCTGGGAGCAGTACCTCGCCTTCGTCGGCGGGGTCGGTCGGGGCGATCTGGGCGACTCGCTTTGGAAGAAGGAGCCGGTTCTCGATGTCGTGCGCCAGCGGCTGGCGCCGACCCTGCTGCTGACGCTCTACGCGATGGTGTTGACGGTCATCCTGACGGTGCCGCTGGCGACCTGGGCGGCGCTCAACCGGGGGCGGTGGCCCGATCAGCTGGTCCGCGTCTTCGTGCTCGTCTCGCTGGCGATGCCCGCCTACTGGGTGGGGATGATGCTCCTCCAATACTTCGCGGTGAAGCGCCGGATCTTCCCGGTCTCGGGCTGGGGGGAGGGGACCGTCGGCCACCTGGAAGCGCTCTTCCTGCCGGCCCTCTCGCTGGCGCTGGCGATCGCCTCGCTGACCGTGCGGAGCCTGCGGACCTCGATCCTGGAGACGGTCGACGCCGACTACGTGCGGACGGCGCGGGCGAAGGGGCTGACCACGCGCCGGATCTTCGTCTGGCACGTGCTGCGCAACTCGGCACTGTCGACGGTGACGATCCTCGGCATCAACCTCGCCTACCTGATCGGCGGGACGACGATCATCGAGACGATCTTCGCGATCCCGGGGTTGGGGCAACTGATCGTGACCGCGATCTTCCAGCGCGACTACCCGGTGATCCAGGGGGTGACGCTGACGATCGGGATCATCGTCATCCTGATCAACCTGGCGACCGACCTCAGCTACGCGTTGCTCGATCCGCGGGTCAGTCTCCGATGACCGCCGGCACCAGCGCGACCGCTCCGGCCGCGGCGACGGCGACGGCGACGGCGACGCTCGCGCTGGCGCCGGGTCGGGCCGGACGGCAGAGGCGGCGCTGGGTCAACCCGCTGCTGCTGGCCGGCGGGGCGCTGCTGGCGGCGATCGTGCTCGCCGTCGTGGTCTACCCGCTGGTCAGCCCGTACAGTCCAACCGAGCCGGACTTCACCGAGCCGACCTTCGCCGGTCCCGGCCGCGACCACTGGCTCGGGACCGACAACTTCGGCCGCGATATCCTGACCCGGCTCGCCTACGCGGGGCGGGTCGACCTGGTCGTCGCCTTCGTCGCGACGGCCGTGACGGTCGTCGCCGGCGGCGCGCTCGGGCTGCTGGCTGGCTACTTCGGCGGCTGGCTCGATACGCTGATCATGCGGCTGGTCGACTTCACGCTCACCCTGCCCTACCTGATCCTGGTGATCGCGATCGTCGCGATTCTGGGACCGGGGACGATCAACGTCGTCTACGCCATCTGGCTCGTCGGCTGGGTGGCCTACGCCCGGATCGTGCGGGCCGAGACGCTGGTGGCCCGCGGGTTGGAGTACGTCGAGGCGGCGCGGGTGATCGGGCTGGGCCACCGGCGAATCATGCTCCGCCACATTCTGCCGAACGTGCTGGCGGCGGCGCTGGTCTATTCGATGGCCGATTTCGTCCTGAACATCCTGCTCGCCTCGTCGCTCTCGTTCCTCGGCCTCGGCACTCAACCGCCGAACCCGGAGTGGGGCTTGATGGTCGCCGAGGCGCGGGACTTCTTCCTGCGCGACTGGCGGTTGATGACCTACCCCGGTCTGGCCGTGCTCGTGACCGGGACCGCGTTCGGCTTGATCGGCGACGGCCTCGCCCAGGCCCTCCGACCCAGAGGGTGATACGAGATCCGGGTGAATGCTTCCGGTTCCCGGAGAGCTGCCCTCACCCCCGTCCCCTCTCCCGCTGCGGCGGGCGAGGGGAGCCTTCCGCTGCCAAAGCGCCTCGGTTCAACCGGGTTCCGTAGGGGGCCGCGGGGCCGCGTGGGAGGGTCGGCGACGGACGCCGGGTGGGCCGCTACGAGGGAGTGGCGCCGTCCGGCCCGTCGCCGGGGTCGAGCGCCTGGTCCAGCCAGACCATGTCGCGCAACGGGATGCCGTTCTCCTCGAGGCCGAGCGGGTAGCCGCGGGCGGGGGTGAAGACGTCGCGCTCGACGCGCCAGAGGCGGAAGCCGGCTTTCTGGTAGAAGGCGAGCTGGCCGATGCCGGAATTGCCAGTGCCGACGACGACGCGGCGGACTCCCCGGCCCCGGAGCTCGGTCAGGACGAACGCAAGCAACCGCTTGCCGACGCCCCGGCCCTGGTGCTCAGGCGCGACCGCGACCGCTTTCAGCTCGGCCTCACCGTCGCCGGTGGGCAGGACGAGGACGAGGCCGAGCGGCGTCGCCGCCGGGTCGGGGAGGACGAAGAGATCGCCAGCCTGGAGGTAGGAGCGGACCTGTTGCTCCGACTCGTCGGCCAGGAGCAGCAGCGGGAGGTACCGCTCTCGCTCGGTCCCCGGCCCCACCAATCGAAGCACCATGTCTCTCCTCGACGGGGCGGCGCGCCGCGTGCGCCGCTCCGAGCTCCGGGTGATCTGTTTGCCGAAGAAAGGTCCTCAATCGCCGGCCCCTTCCCCCTGTCTCGGGCCGCGGCGGCACGGTCTTGATACCACCTTTGGGTGGAGCGCGGGGACGGCCCTCGTACGGAATCCGGGTGATCGCTGCCGGTTGCCGTCAGGGGCCCTCACCCCCAGCCCCCTTGCCCCTGTCCCGTGCGCGGGAGGGGGGAGTCGATTGAGCATTTGAAAGCGGAACGGTTCAACCCGATTCCGTATCGTCCCTTCGGGGCCGCTCCGGGCGGGGGAAGCGACGCCCCGCTGTTCGGCCGGCGTCCGCACGACGAGGTTCTCGTCAGCCGCCGTGGCCTCGCTCGATGCCGGCGGGCGACGGGGGAGGGTCTGGCTCGGGAGGTGGGAGGGGGCGGGGTGGTGGCGGCGGGCCGTCGGGGAGGTCGGCGGCGGTGGAGGGATGAGGGACTCGGCGGCGGTCGAGGCGGTCGCCGGCCCAGGCGAGGGCCTGGTCGGTGTAGGTCGGGGTGGCGGGCAGGAAGTGGCGGCCGGCGCGGCCGAGGTAGGGGCGGGCGATGCGGCGGAGGAAGGTCAGCAGCCCTTCCCGGTTGATCTCGCCGAGGGCGTCCCGATAGTAATCAACGACGTGGGTGGTGCCGAGCTCCCAACCGGCGCGGGCCGCGGCCAGCCCGACCGCGGCCGAGACCTCGGAGAGGGAGCGGCCTTCGCGGCGGGCCGCGGCCTGGAGGGCGTCGAAGAGGGACGCGAGGTCGTCCGGGCCGGGGAGGTCGCCGGGGGCCTGGCGGAGTCGGTCCCAGGCGGTGCGGGCGTCGGCGAGGTTGAGGGGAGGGACGTCGACGGCGTCGGCGAGGGTGCCGGACCTCGTCTCGAGCTCGGTCAGCAGGCCCTCGAACGAGGAGACGTCGGTCTCGGCGGGGAGGAGCTTGGCCTCCGCCAGCTCGGCGATCAGCGCCCGCAGGTAGGCGCGAGAGCCGCCGGAGACGTCGGCGGCGGCGGCCAACCACCAGAGGGGGGAAGAGCCGATCGCGAGGATGCTGGCGAACTCGACGACATTGCCGGCCGCCTTGCGGGTCGTCAGCTCCCGCACCGACATGGCGCCGACCTCGGGCGGGTAGACGCCGCCGACGCCGCCGACCCCCTCGACGATGATCCGGAGGAGGCGGGCGACGGTCGCTTGGTAGAGCTTGGTGCCGCGCAGGGCCGAGGGGAGCGCCAGGTCGGAGACTTCGCGGGCGGCGCCGCCGCCGAGCGCCGCCGCCGCCCGCACGGTCCGCTCCGGCAGCGAGGCGAGGTAGCGTTGCCAGTCGGCCATCGTTCGTCCTCCGCTGCTCTTGCCCCGGCCGGCGGGGCGGGTTCTCCGATGCCGCCCGGACGGCGGGCATCGCTGGCGAGTCGTCGCCGCGGCGAGTTCGGGGGCTGACCGAACCGGGCGCCCGCGCCTCGATGTACGCATGCTAGACCGCCCCGGTGAGTATCCGGCCAAGAAGGGGTGAAGGAGTGGTGAACCTTCGCGGGGTCGCGAGATGGGCCGATTCTCGGTGGATGCTCGGGGGGCGGGGAGCGTGAAGGTTCTGGGCGGGGCCGACGGGTGCCAGACGGAGTCAGGGTGGTTGCTTCCGATTGCTCGGGGATGGGTGTTCACCCGGCCGCAATCGGCGGATCGGCGTCGCCCGGCCCGAAAGGGACCGGGCTGAGGCGACGAAGCCCCCTGATGGAGATTGACGACTTGAACGGTCCAGGGAAGTCGGGGAGGTCGTCCCCGCCGCCCCGCGAAGGCGCCGCCCATGCGCCCCCGCGTCCTCGACCCGACCGTCGCCCAGCGCGCCGAGCTGGAGCGCCCCCGCGACCGAGAGCGGCGTGCCGACCTGCGCGAGCGGGCGGCGGCGCCGCTGAAGGTGGCGGCCGGCGGGCCGTGCCGCCGCGTCGCCCTGGCTGGGCGCCCCAAGCCGCGCAAGCCGGAGACGGCGCGGCGCGGGGTCGACCGCTACCGGGCCGGGGGCCTGGCCGCCCTGCTCCACCCGGCGCGCGGCCGCGGCCGCT
>JBBSNJ010000046.1:0-10226 GCA_038232775.1 Thermomicrobiales bacterium | reverse complement strand
GACGCGCCTCGGCGTCGAGCTGGGCGGCGCTAGCGGCGCTCATCGCCGATCCTCTGGGGGGAGGATCGGCGACCGGAGCCCCGGGCCCCGGGCGCCGCACCGGCCGACGGCGGGACGGAGCAGTGCGCTGATCAGCGGATCTCCTCCCCTTGGCGGGCAGGGGGAGCCGGTGGGCGAGGATCGAAACAGTGCTCGTCGGCGCAACATCGGGCAGCCCTTCGCGTCAGCCGATCTGGGGGTTGAGCCAACCGTAGAGGAGATCGACGGCGAGGTTGACCGCCATGTAGACGAGCGCGATCACGAGGGTGAAGCCCATGATCACCGGATAGTCGAGGTAGAGGGTGGCGTCGACGACGAACTTGCCGACGCCGGGCCAGGCGAAGATCGTCTCGGTCAGGACGGCGCCGCCGAGGAGCGAGGCGAAAGCGAGACCGGCCAGCGTCGTGACCGGCATCAGGGCGTTGCGCAGGGCGTGGCGCCGGACGACGGCCCCTTCGGGGAGTCCCTTGGCGCGGGCGATCTGGACGTAGTCCTGGGCCAGGACTTCGAGCATCGACGAGCGGACCATCCGCGCCAGGAGGGCGAGGTAGGAGTAGCCGAGGACGAAGGTCGGGAGGATCAGGTGCTGGAGGCTGGCGCCGAAGGTCGCCCACTGCCCGGCGAGGAGGCTGTCCACCGTGTAGAGGCCGGTCAGGTGGGGCGGGGGAGACATCTGGACATCGAGCCGGCCGCCAGCGGGGAGCCAGTCGAGCCGGCCGTAGAAGAGCCAGATCAACATCAACCCGGACCAGAAGGCGGGCATCGAGGCGCCGACGACGCTGAGGACGCGGACGACGTGGTCGGCGGGGCGGTTACGGTGGACGGCCGAGAGGACGCCGAGCGGGAGGGCGCCAGCGAGGGCGAAGACAACGCTGAAGAAGGTCAGCTCGGCCGTCGCCGGGAAACGTTCGGCGATGCTTTGCAGAACGGGTTGACGACTCTGGAACGAGATCCCCAGGTTGCCGCGGGCGAGATTGGCGACGTAGGCGCCGAGCTGGACGTGGAGCGGTTCGTCGAGCTTGAACTGCTCCCGGATCCGCTCGAGCACCGCAGGATCGGCGGCGTCGCCGGCCATCATCCGGGCCGGGTCGCCCTCGATCCCGTGGGAGAGGAAGAAGGTCAGGACGACGACCCCGAGCAGGGTCGGCAGGATGGTGACGATCCGGAAGAGAAGATAGGAGGTGGTGGTCATGGGCTATCCGAGCGGCGGGTGGTGGGTCGTCGTTCACGGGTCAACGGGCGACCCGGTCGGCCGACACCGGCAGGAGGGCGCTGACGTCGGCGGCGATCCGAGATCGCTGCCACACGAGCGATGCCGATGAGGGACGGCCCGGCAGTGCGAGGCACGGTGGCGGGTCCGAGGTCAGGCCGCGGCCGCTCGCGGTGCCATCGAAGAGCGCCAACCCTCAGCCGGGCAGGAATCCGTGCTGACTCGGCGGCGAGAGAGCACGGATTCCTCGGCCAGCTTGAATCGACGATCAGCGAGGGGACGGACTCCGCTGCCGTGCTCCCGGAAGCGAGCGGTGGGCGGACCGTCTCCGGCCCCCAACCTCGGCGGACGCTCGTCCCGACCGTCGAGCGTTCGGCGGCTACGTCTTGGAGATCCGTTCGAAGTCGAGGTACTGAGAGCCGCCGGGCTTGACCTCGAAGCCCTGAACGTTGTCGCGCATCGCCAGCAACTGGTTCGCTTGGTAGAAGAGGATGTAGGGTGCCTCCTCGACGACGATCCGCTGGGCTTCCCGGTAGGCATCGATCCGCTGCTCCGGGTCGACGATCGTCGGTGCCCGGCGGATCAGCTCATCGACCTTGGGGTTGGAGTACCAGGCCCGGTTGGCGGCGATCCCCTGATTCTGGGTGTCGTACCACTTCGACATCGTCCAGGGCGGGGTCGGCAGCGGCGGCGTCCAGCCGCCGACGCTCCAAACGAAGTCGCCCTGGTCGATCCGCTCGCGGCGGGTCGGCTCGGCCACCTGCTCGATCTTGACGTCGATGCCGACCGCCCCGAGGTAGGCCTGGGAGGCGAGGGCGACATCGTCGGCGCCGGGGGCGCCGTCGGACGAGTAGGTCAGCGTCAACTCGAAGCCGTCGGCGTGGCCGGCCTCGGCCAGGAGCTCCTTCGCCCGCTCCGGGTCGTAGTTGTAGACGTTCAGGCTCTCGTCGTAGCCTTCCATCCCGAACGGGAGGGGGCCGTGGAGCCGCCGGCCGCGGCCGTCGATCAGCTCGGCGATCATCTCGTCGTAGTTGATCGCGTAGTTCAACGCCTGCCGGACCTTGACGTCGTCGAGGGGGGTCTTCTCGTTGTTCAGGTAGGCGAGGATCAGGAGCATGCTCGGCGCTTCGACCAAGCGGACGCCGGGCTTCCCTTCGAGCGTCAGCATCTGGGGGATGGCGAGCGAAGAGATGAAGTCGAGGTCGCCGTTCTCGAGCTGGAGGCGGAGGCTCGCCTCGTCCGGCACGATCTTGAAGATCACCCGCTTGATCGGCCCCGGCTCGCCCCACCAGTTCGGGTTGGCGTCGAGGACGAGCTGCTGGCCGCGCTGCCACTCGGAGAGGACGTAGGGGCCGCTCCCCATCGCGTTGTTGGCCAGGTAGTCCTGGCCCATGTCCCCTTCCTTCTCGAACTCCATCACCTTCGGGTTGACGATCGCGCCGGCGTAGATGCCGAGCGAGGGGAGGAAGTAGGCGAACGGCTCGGAGAGGGTCATCCGCACCGTCGTCGGGTCGACCGCCTCGGTCGTCTCGAGCTGGGCGATGTTGGTGGCGGCGGTCTGCTCGATCGACATCATCCGGTCGAACGACCACTTGACGGCGGCGGCGTCGAGCGGCGAGCCGTCGGCAAACTTCAGGTCGGGCCGGAGCTTGAAAGTGTAGACGAGCCCGTCCGGCGACACGTCCCACGACTCGGCAACGGCCGGCGTCACCTCGAGCGGGGCGCCGGGGACAGGCTCTCCGGGCTTGAGCTCGACCAAGCCCTCGTAGAGGTTGTTGTCGAGCAGGATCACGCTGCCGTCGACCGAGACGTGGGGGTCGAGGTTGGTCGGGTCGGTCGTCAGCCCGTAGAGGAATGTCTCCAGCGGGCCGAGCGCGTCCTGGGCGGCACGCCCGGCGACCGGGATGGCGGCGGTGGCGACGGCGGCCGCGGCTCCGGCCGATTGCAGGAGACGACGCCGGTTGAGCTGGATGCGTTCCATCGTGACCTCCTCTGCCGCTGGGCGGGATACCTCGATCCTCCGACCCGGATCGAACCGGGATGCCGGACGTGGCGCTGCGCTCCCTTCTCCCGACCCGAGGGCGGCGACCGAGCAACTGCCCGACGCCGGGCCAGGGTTTTGATCGTTGAATCATCATTCTAAGCGATGCAAAAGGGATTATACGGTCCCGCTCCCGGCTGTCAACGGCGCTCGGCGGCGGCCTCGAGGGCGCTCGGCGGCACCCCACCGACGCGGCGGGTGACGGCGGCGGCGGCGGCGGCGACGGCGGCGGCGAGTTCGGCGGCGCGGGCATCGTCGAGCCGGCTGTCCGGGGAGGAGACGCTGATCGCGCCGAGGACGCCGCCGGCGTGGTCGAAGATCGGCGCCCCGAGGCAGCGGGCGCCGATCTCGTTCTCCCCCTGGTCCTCGGCGTAGCCGCGCTCACGGACGCGCTCGAGGTCGGAGCGGAGCACGGCGGGATCGATGATCGTGTGCTCGGTGCGGGGGACGAGGCGCCGCCGGAGGAGGCGTTCGCGGTCGCGGCTCGGCAGGTGGGCGAGGATCGCCTTGCCGAGCGCGGTCGTGTGGAGGAGATCGCGGGCGCCGACGCGGGCCGCCATCCGCAGGCCGTGGCCGCTCTCGACCATGTCGACGTAGACGACCTCGGCGTCTTCGCGGACGCCGAGGTTGACCGTCTCGTCGAAGCGGCGGTGGAGCGCCTCCAGCTCGGGCCGGGCGGCGCCGCGGAGATCGATCGCCTCCAGCGAGCGCTCACCGAGGTAGGCGAGGCGGGTGCCGAGGGTGTACTTGGCGGTGACCGGGTCTTTGCTGACGTAGCCCCGACGTTCGAGGTTGGAGAGGATGCGGAAGGCGGCCGACTTGGTGGTGCCGACCCGCCGCGCCACCTCGGTCACGCCGAGGAGGGCGCCGGCCGGGGCACTCGCGAGCGCTTCCACCACGTCGAGGGCGCGGTCGAGGACGGCGATGCTGTAGTCGGGGCTCGGGCGCTCGTCGGCCCCGGCCCCGGCCTCGGGCTGGCGACCGTCGTCCGGTTCGGGGGCAGACGCGGGCGGCTCCATGGCGGCTCCTTCCGGCGGCGACGGATCGGGGTGCGCACGGCCCTTGCTCCCGACCCGTCGCCCGGCTGCGAGAGCGAAGAATACCGCCACCGGCGGCGGCGGGGGACGACGGAGGACGACGGAGGACGACACGCATCAGCCACGCCAACGACTGGCCAACCGGTCACGCGGTTGCCACCCGAGCAGCGTCTTCGCCTTCTCGTTCGGGTAGCGGCCGTGGGGCAGGTCGGCGTTCGGGTGGAGGACTTCGAAGGGACGGGGCAGGGACGGAACGAGCACGGCCCGCCGTAGGACGTCGCCGGCATCGTCCCAAGAGAGGGTGAAGGGGTAGAGCCGATCGTCCGCCGCCGGGGGAGTGGCCGGGTCGACGAAGTTGCCGAAGAGGAGGCAGGGCACCTCCAGACCGTGCTCGGCGGCGAAGAGGCGGGTGACCTCCTGGCCGAGGAACTTGCTCAGGAAGTAGAGGTCGTCGCCGGGGCGGGGGGGCGCCTCGGGGGAGAGGGCGAAGTCGGCGCCGTAGCCAGCCGGGTGGTCGAGGATCGTCTGGATCGGGCCGGTGTGGACCAGGCGGCGGACACCGTGGTCGACGGCGGCGCGGGCGAGGTGGTAGGCGCCGAGGAGGTTGACGCGGAAGGCCGCGACCGGATCCCGCCGGATCACGGTCAGGTTGAGGATCGCGTCCATCCCCGCCACCGCGGCGGCGACCTCGTCCGGATCGGTGACATCGACGACCACCTCCTCGTGCGGCGGGCCGAGCGGGCGGGGGAGCGGGGCGCCGGGGGACTGCGGCGGCCCGGCGACCAGCTCGGCCATCGGGCGGACGTCGGTTAGCCGGAGGGTCGTGCCAGGGTCGCGGGCCAGCCCGGCAGCGGCGACGGCACCCAGGGGACCGCCGGCGCCGAAAAGAACGACTCGTCGGGGCGGGCGGCGTGCCATCTCCGGGGGCGGGGGGACTGGATCGCGGTCCTCCTCGCCGCCGGTGGGGGCCGGCAGGGAGGCGGTCAGACGGTGGCGGGGCGCGTAGCCGAGCTCTTCGGCGGCGGCCCGCGTCGGCGGGAAGCGGGCGCCGGCGCCGCCGTCGCCGATGTGGTAGACGCGCCAGCGGTCGCCGGTGCCGTCCGCCGCGAGGAAGGGGAGGGCGAGGGCGCGCTCGATTGCCTGGACGGCGTCGTCGGGGTGGAGCCAGCGGCGATCGACTGGGCCATCAGAGTCGGCGGCCGGAGCGGTGACCTGGTCGAGGCGAAGGACGACGACCTCGGTCCGGCGGACCCGCGTCACCTCGCGGGCGGTGAGCTCGGCCAGGTAGGGGGCCAGGTCGGCCAGGTCGGTGGTGGGCCGGGGCGCCCAGGTCTCGTCGACCCACCAGCCGGGAGGGTAGCGGTCGAAGGGGCGGAGGGACGTCACCAGGACCAAGCGGGGGAGAGCGGCCGGAGGGTCGAGGGCCGTCAGCAGGTTGAAGACGCCGCGGCTGGCGCGGTCGAGGGCGGCGAGCTGGGCGTGGTCCGGGCCGGCGGGCGGCGGCACGACGCAGACGGCGGCGTCGCGGTCGGTGAGGGCGTCGGTCGTGGCCGCGCGGTCGCGGGGGTCGGGTAGGAGTCGAAGGTCGTGAGCGGGGGCCAGCACTCGGAGGAGGGCGGCCGCGAGGGGGGAGTCGGATTCGGATTCGGGGAGGCTGAGGAGGAGACGCATGGCGAAGCTCCGAGTCGCGTTGCCGATGGCGGCGAATCTGGGGCGAGAGTGAGCTGGGGCGCTGCCCCCCGCCCCGCACTCGGGTGCGAGCCTCACACTCCACGGATCACGGAGACCGCCGCGGAATCGGGTCAACCCATTCAGTGCCCGGAAGCGGGACCGGCTCCCCTCCTGCCGCCGCGGGAGCGGGGTCGGAAGCCTGTCCGGAGCGGAGCCGCCGGGGCGAAACGGACTCCGGGTGGATGCGTTCGCTTCCCAAAAGCGGACCTCACCCTTCGGTCCCGCTCCAAGCACGCTCCTGCGGTACCGCTCACGGTAGCCAACGGACCACCAAGCCCCTGTCCCGTGTGCGGGGGAGGGGAGCCTGTCGATCCTCCGGGCGGGGAACGGCTCGACTGGATTCCGTCTCATGCGAAACCCGGATGATCGCTTCCAGTTGCCGGAGAGAAGCCCCCACCCCCGCCCCGTTGCCCCTATTCCGTTCGCGGGAGAGGGGAGACGGTCCCACTCCTGATTGCGGTACGGTTCTACCGGTTTCCATTTCCGATGTCGTTCTCTCCTGCCTCTCCCTCCCAGCGGCTCCTTCCGCGACCGCCGGATCGGCTTGCTACGCTGGCGCTGGCTCGTTCAGCCAGGGCGGGGCGACGCCGAGACCGGTGTCGGCCACGTCGGTCGCGGGATCGTAGCGGACGGGGGGGCCGGAGACGGGGAGGCGGGCGCCGCCGAAGGCGCGGGAGCGCATCGCGGTCTCGAGGACGACCGAGGTGAGCAGGGTGCGGGCGGCCGGGTAGGGGGCGCGGCCGGAGAGGACCATCGCCTCGATCTGGCGCACGAGAAAGGTGAAATGGCCGTAGGGACGGTGCGGCTCGAGGGGGAAGGCACAGGCGTGGACGCGGCCGGCGGCGTCCCGGCCGGCGAAGGCGAAGTCGGCGACGCCGTCGTCGAAGCGGAGGACGGCCGCGCGGAGGCCGTCGTCGTAGTCGACGAGGAAGGCGTGGGCGAGGGTGGCGCGGGCGCGCCGGAGCCGGTGGCCATCGAGCCCGAGGGCGAGGAGGGCGGCGACCTCCAGGTCCTCCGGCCAGCGGCCCTGGGCGCGGGCGGCCGGAAGTCGGTCTGGTGGGATGTCCTCGACGGCGGCGGCGCCGGTCTCGCCACCGGCACGGCGCTCGGTCATCCCCTGCAACCCTTCGAGGGCGTGGAACTCGTAGGTCTCGGGCGGGCCGTAGCCGACGGCGACGGCCTCGACCATCGGCTCGCCGAGCGGCCACTCCACCGCCGGCCGGCGCCAGGCGATGGGGACCGTCGAGCCGGCCAGGAGCGGGATGCCGAGCCGGTCGGCGGTGGCGACCATCCGCTGGGCGTCGGTCGCCGACCAGGAGAGGTGCTTGTCGACGAAGATCGGGACGAAGCGGCCGGCGGCGACCATCGCGGCGACGGCGGCGTCGAAGAAGGGGCGGCGAGGGTAGAGGATCTGGCCGCGGTCGTTGCGCGGGTAGTCGCCGTGCTCGCCGACGATCAGGACGCCGTCGACGGCGACCCCGCTGCCGCCGGCGGCGAGAGCCTCGCCGATGGTCTCGAAGACGGGGACGCCGTGCTCGGCGGCGAGGCGGCGGCCGATGTCGTCGAGCGGCGTCTGGTCGAGGAAGAGGGAGGCGACCTCGATCCGGGGCGCGGTCGGGACACCGTGGAGGGTGTAGCCCTCGAGGAGCTTGGTCACGATCACGTCGGCGTGGGAGTCGGGGTAGTAGGCGGTGACGATGGCGGCGACGCGTGGGGTCATCCGCCCACCTCCTGGAGCCGGGGCCCCGCTCCCCGATCCCCGTCCGAGAACGTCCTCACCGGCCGATCCCCCCTCCCGTCCGCGGGCGAGGGGGAGCTGTTCCGGTACAGCGGACCGCTGATCGTCATGCGGTGTCTCCAGCAAGCGGGGCGCCGGGGACGCGGACCTCGGCTCGGTAGAGGCTGCCGGTGCTGTTCTCGGTGACGACGAGGGTGCGCCGGTCGGGACCGCCGAATGCGAGGTTGGTCGGTTCCGGGCCGGGGACGGGAACGGCGTCGATCACCGCGCCGCCGGGGTCAAGGAGGTCGAGCCGGCCTTCGCTGTAGTGAGCGACCCAGAGGGTGCCCTCGACGTCGAAGGCCATCCCATCGGGGCCGGGCTCGCCGTCGAGCTGGGCGAACGTCTCGCGGGGGCCGACGTCGCCCCCGGAGAGCAGCGGGTAGCGATAGATGCGATTGGTGTAGGTCTCGGCCAGAAACACGGCGGCGGTGCGGGGATCGATGGCCACCCCGTTCGGGAAGGCGAGCCCGTGGTCGATCCGCTCGATCCGGCCGGCCGCGAACCGCCGATAGAAGCCACCGACCGGGTTCTCGAGGGAGGTTTGCCACGGGTCAGAGAAGTAAAGGGCGCCGTCCGGGCCGAAGACGAGGTCGTTGCAGCCGTTGAACGGCTCTCCGTCGTGGCCGTCGATCAGGGTGGCGACGGCGCCGTCGGCGGTGGCGGTCAGGACGCCGTGGCGGGAGGGGCCGGAGTCGGTGACGAACAGGGTGCCGTCCGCGGCGAAGGCGAGGGCGGCCGGAATGCCGCCGGTGTTGGCCCACTCGCGGGTCTCGCCGTCCGGCCCGAGGCGGAGGATGCTGCCCCGATCCGAGCTGACGAAGAAGATCGCACCGTGGCGATCGAAGGCGGGGCCTTCGACGGCACCCCAACCGGTGGCGACGGGGACGAACGGGGTGGCGAGGCGGGGGTGTGGCGTGTCCATCGGGCGAGCGTTCCTCCGGAGTCGCGGCAACGACTGGGGAGTGGCCCACGCGGCGCGGCGGCGGTCAGAGATTTCGACGCTGTCACCTCTCCCCCAGCGACGGGGGCGGATCGTCACCGCTCGGCGGCGCCGGCGAAGTGGCGGACGAAGGCGGCGAGGCGGTCCGCGGCGCGGTCGATGACGAGTTGACCGAGGTCGGCGCGGCCGGCGTCGGCGCGGCCGTAGACGCCGCTCGGGGCCTCGCTGGCGGGATCGGGGGGAGCGTAGCCGACGCCGGCGAAGGGGGCTGCGGCCAGGGCGGCCAGATCGGCGGTGGTACCGGCCGGGGGCGGCTCGGCGACGAGGTCGGGCTGGAGGTGGCGGGCAATCGCGGTTTCCACTTCGCCGGCGTGGCCGATGCCGCCGCCGTCGTGTTGGGAGTTGGCGGCCAGCTCGTCCGGGATCAGCGACCAGTACGAGAGGGCGGCGGCCCGCAGGCCGTGGTCGGCGAGGAGGGTGGCGGCGACGCCGGCGATCCCCTCGTTGCCGCCGTGGCCGTTGACGATCACCAGCCGCCGGAACCCGGGGCGGGCGACGCTGACGCCCAGGTCGGCGACGAGGGCCAGGATCGTCTCCGGGCGGAGGGTGAGGGTGCCGGCGAAGGGCAGCCAGTAGGGGGAGAGCCCCCACCAGATCGGGGGGAGGACGACGGCCGGCGGGTCGGCGCTCTCGGCCAAGTGCGCCGCCGCCCGCTCGCAGACGGCGTTGGCGGCGTTGGTATCGGTGTCGAGCGGCAGGTGCGGGCCGTGCTGCTCGATCGAGCCGATCGGGAGCAGGGGGACGGCGCCGGCGGCGGCGAGGGAGGGGATCTGATCGCGGCGGAGCTTCTGCCAGCGAATCTCTCGCGTCTGGTCCATCAATCCCACCCACTGGATTGGGGCGGTTCTCGCCCCACTCGGTTCGTCCCGCTGCGCCGGGCGCTCTCGCCCCGAGACCCCCGGCCCGCCCGTCAGCCCCGTCTTTACCATCCTGCATGGTCGCTGTCAACGCGACGACGTTTCATCGGCCAAAATCGCGGGCCGTCGCCTGGTGGCCGCAGACTGTCTCGCCGGAAGAACCAGCCGGAGACCTGGCTCCGTCGGCGACGGGGCGCGTTGCGCCGACGCCCAAGATGCCGGATTCAGGGTGATTGCTTCCGCTTGCATGGGAGCGGCCGTTGGCCCTTCGGCGATCGCCGGATCGGCGTCGCCCGGCCCTGAAGGGACCGGGCTGAAGCGACGAAGCCCCCTCAAGAGAGCTCCCTCCTCCCGTGGCACTGTGCGGCATCCGGGTGGACCGTGGGTGTTGCCCCGGCGGTCCTCGACCACGCTCCCCTCTCCCGCGCACCGTGAGAGGGGCCGGGGGTGAGGGCATCCCTCCGGGGAACCGAACTCATTACCCGAAGTTCGCATCATTCCCTGCTCCCACCTCCCGGATCGTCGGCAGCG